>JANMAD010000310.1:0-10601 GCA_031359515.1 Acidobacteriota bacterium
CTTCAATCTTTGCGACTTCCCGGCCGACCTCTCCGTTAACTGTCGGTTCGCGGTTCTCTGTCACAGCGCGTGTGAAGTCGTCAATGAGCGGCTGATGAATGTTCGGCGCGGGCGGGTGTGATTCCATGCGCTCGCCTGTGCCGCTCTTGAGCCGCAGCGTGCCTTCGTTGAGCGTCGCCACATGCAGCGAGCCGCGACTGCCAAAGATGTCCAGCGTGTCCTGTGCTTCGTAAGCCGAGTGCGTGACGGTGAGCACAGCGCACGGGCCGCCCGCGAATTGAAAACTCGCCACACAGGTGTCTTCCACTTCGCGCGCAAACAGTGTGTTGCTGAGCAAGCTTCGCGTCTCACTGATCGCGCCGAAGAGATCAAGCAGCACTTCGATCCGGTGACAGCCGAAGTCGAACATCGGCCCGCCGCCGGACTGTGCGCGCCGGAGCAGCCAACCGCGCGCATCTCCCGGCGGCGGATTGAACCACTCGAAGGCGTTGAGTTGCGCAAGCACGACCGCGCCGATCTCGTCGCCGGCCAGCAACTCCTTGAGTCGTGCGATGAGCGGATAAAAATGGCGATAATAGGCAACGCCCAGCTGGACGCGATTGGCGCGGCAGGCCGCGATCATCCGGTCGCACTCGCCGACGTTCAGCGCCATCGGTTTCTCGCACAAGACGTGCTTGCCAGCCTCAGCCGCGGCTATCGTCTGCGCGGCATGCAGATGCACGGGCGTCGCAACGTACACTGCGTCGATCTCTTCGTCCGCCAACAAGTCCTGCCAGCGTGCGTACCAACGACGCGCGCCGAACTCGCTGGCGCACATCTCGGCTTGCTCGGCTCGCGCGCGACTGACCGCGACGAGATCGCAATCGGGCAACTCGCGTAGCGCCGGAGCGACACGCTTCCGCGCGATGTCGCCACAACCGATCAGACCCCATCTGAGAACCATTGCGCGCTCCCTGTGCCCTTTACTGCGCTAAGCCGAGGCGGCGCACGAGTGCGGTGTAGCGCGGTTCGGCGCGCAGGCTGTCGAACTGCGGCTCGACCCGCAGAAAGACGAGCCAGTTGAACCGCTCATCGGCCGCTTGCTCCAATTGCTCCAGCGCCTGCGCGCGTGCGCCCAAGCCTACATAGATGACCGCCAGATGATAAGGCGAGACATAACGCCGCTTGGCCAACTCATTCAACTGCGCGACGATCTGCTGCGCCTTGTCCTTCTGCCCCGCCGCAGCGTAGGCGTAACCGAGACCGTCCAGCGCATTGATCGATTCTTTATCAAGCGCCAACACTTGCTGAAACTCCGTGATCGCCTCATCAGTCTTACCCGTCTGTGCAAGCACGTTGCCAAGCTCGATGTGTGCGCGCATGTAGTTGCGATCCATTGCAAGCGTCTGGCGGTACGCGGCCAGAGCCTGCTCGTACTGGCGCGCGTAATAGAGATGACGGCCGAGGTCTGAGTTAATGGTGAGCGAGAAGGGTTCAAGTTCGTGCGCGCGTTTGGCCTCTGCATTGGCTTCGGCGAAGCGGCCTGACGCAGCGAGCATCGCGGAGTACCACTGATGCGCGGTGGCATAATCGGGATTCAACCCGATGGCGCGCTTGAAGTGCTGCTCTGCCTCGGCCCAGCGCCAATCGTAACGGTAGCTCACCGAAGCGAGCGAGGCGTGCGCTTCCGCTAGCGTCTCGTCCAACGCCAGCGCTTTAGTCGCCGCTTCTCTCGCCTGCCGGCTCGAATCGGTGGCCGGCCCGACGTTATAGACGTTCAGCAGCCAGTAGCAATCGGCCAGCCCCGAATAGGCCGGCGCGTAGTTGGGGTCACGCTCGATGGCGCGCTTGAAATATTCAATGCCCTGCTGCAAGCCTTCGGCCGTCCGCTTATTCCATTGGTAGCGACCTTGCAGGTAAAGTTGATAAGCCTCCGCGTTGGTGGCCGAGTTCTTGACCAGTTGTTGCTGCTCCGCGCCGCTTAAACGCAGTTGCAGTTTATCCGCGATGGCGCGCGATAGTTCCTGTTGGAGCGTGGGCAGATCGGCGAGCTTGCGCGTGTAACGTTCGCCCCAGATGTGGCTATCGTCGCGCGCGTCGATCAGTTCGACGTTGAGCGCGAGATCGTCGCCGTGCGTCTCCACCCGGCCCGTCAACACAGCCCGCACGTCCAATTCGCGCCCGACCTTCTGCGGATCGGCCTCCTGCCCCTTGTAACGAAACACGGAACTGCGCGAGCGCACCTTGACCGACGGCAACTGCGCCAGGCTATTGATAAGACTCTCGGTTAGCCCGTCCGAGAGGTATTCGGCGTTCGGGTCGGCGCTGACGTTCGTGAAAGGCAAGACGGCCAACGATTCAACGCCCGGCTGGCGGGCGCGGTTCAGATAGAAGTAAATGCCAGACGCCAGCGCAAGCAGCAGCAAAACCCCGGCGGCGAACAAGAGCACAGGGGGGCGCAACAGTTGCGCCAGCCCGTTCTTCCGGCCACGAAGCGCGACGGGAGCGATGCCGCCGGTGAAGTGAATGGCTTGATTCGCGGCCGGATCGATCTCGCGCAGCACCGCGCGCAACTCGTCGCGCAGTTCGTCAACCTGTTGATAACGAGCAGCCGGTTCTTTCGCCAGCGCCCGATCAATGATGGCCTGCAAGCGCGCGATAAGGGGCGACTCTTCGCCGCGCACTTCGGCGACGGGTTGCGGTGTATCGTGGATGACGCCGTAGCGCACCTCGACGGTTGACTTGCCTTGAAAGGGCCAGATGCCGGTCAGCATCTCGTAGAGCAAGACGCCGGTAGAAAAGATGTCGGCCCGATGATCCACTTTCCCGCCCGTCGCTTGTTCGGGCGCGGCGTAAGTGGCCGTGCCATACGGCACACCGACATCGGTTAGCTCCGTGTGATGGACGCCGGCCGTGCGAGCCGAGGTCTCGTCCAACAACTTGGCGAGACCGAAGTCGAGCACCTTCACCTGTCCTTTGTCAGTGACCATCACGTTGCCGGCTTTGATGTCGCGGTGGATGATGCCGCGTGCGTGCGCCGCCGACAGCGCGTCGGCCACCTGCACGGCAATCGCGAGCGCAAGACGCAGATCGAGCGCTTTGCCGTCCACCAACTGCCGTACGTTCTGCCCGCCCACGTACTGCATGGCGATGAAATGCACGCCATCTACTTCGGCAAGATCGAAGATGGTGCAGATGTTTGGATGATCGAGCGCAGAGGCCAACTTGGCTTCGCGCTCAAACCGTTTGAGGCTGGTAACGTTGACGGTCAGCTTTGGCGGCAGAACTTTGAGCACGACCCTGCGCCCGAGTTTCGTATCGGTCGCCTTATAGACCGTGCCCTGCCCGCCCGCGCCAAGCTTGCTGAGAATACGATATTGCAGCAACTGTTTGCTTTTCATCTCAGAGCAACGCCTGCGTCGCGGCCGGCGGCCGTGTCACACGAATCTCAATCGTCTGCGTGCCGAGCGTCGGATGCTTGGCGCTGAGCCGCATCGTGCCGGGCAACTCTTTCGTCTTGAGCCACACGGCCCCGACGCCGCCCGCGAGCGCGAACGGATTCTCGCCGATGATCTCGCCCGGCCCTGTGAGCGTCAACGCAATCGCGCCGGTGGCAAACGGGCGTGGTGCGCCGAACTCATCCGTCACACGCAGCACGACGCGCGTGGCATCAATGCCGTCGCCGAACAATTCCACATCATCCGGCGCGACGTGAAACTGCGCGTCCGCGCCTGTGCCTGAGAGTGTCTTAGTGATGACTTTGCGGCCCGCGATGTAGCCCTCGATACGCAGGTCGCCCCAGCCTTTGCGAAATGCCGGACGGAGGTCGGTGACGAAAGGCGGGTGGGGCAAGTGGCCGAAATTTTTTCTGTCCGGCTCGACTTCCGCCACAAGGTTGTCGGCCAGATAAAATTTCACCTGCTCGCAGTTGGAGCAAACCATCGCGGTAGTGAAACTGTCGTTGCGATCACCGCGCGCCCAGTGAAAGGCCGGTTCAAGTACGATCTCTTCTTTCGCATCGCATTGCGACTTGTACAGCCCGGCCGCCGGCTTGGGGATGCGGAAGATGTCGCAGACGCCGTGATAGCAGACGCGGTCGCCGGAACAAAAATTCGCGTGTGTGTTGTAGTCGAAGGCGCACCAGCCGAGACCGCCCGCGTAGCGGTCGTCCGAGCCGAGTTGATCGTGTACGCGCGCGTGGCGCATGGTGTGCTCGGTGATCCGCTCGACGTTATCGTTCTGTTTGGTCGGATAGGTATGACCGACAAATTCCGTGTTCAAGTAGAGCGGATGATTCGGCGGGCGGAGCGGAAAACCGAAGTCGTTCATCGTGAAGACATCTTCGAGCAGCTCCGACTGGTAGTCGTAGCGCACGCCGCCCGTCTGGCGCGAATCATCCAGCGCGTGCGCCAGTTGATTCGTGCGCACGTAGAAATCGTGATCGTCGCGCGACTCGTTGATGCGGACGCCCCACAAGATGATCGCAGGATGATTCCAGTCGCGGCGGATCATCGTCTCGACGTACTGGACGGAGAGGTCTTTCCACGGCTGATCGCCGATGTGCTGCCAGCCCGGTATCTCCTCGAAGACGAGCAGCCCCAACTCGTCGCAGGCGTCGAGAAAATGCGGCGACTGCGGATAGTGCGACGTGCGGACGAGGTTGCACTTCAGCTCGTGCTTGAGCAGCCACGCATCGCGCCGCTGCACGCGCGTGGGCATCGCTTGACCCACGAACGGGAATGTTTGATGCCGGTTGAGACCACGCAGCTTGACGTGTCGCCCATTCAGATAAAAACCATCGGGCGTGAAGCGCGCCTCCCGAAAGCCGATGCGCGTGTCAAAGTGATCGATGCAATCCGCGCCCGCGCTCAGTTGCGCGCGTACTTCATACAGCTTTGGTTGATCTAAATCCCAGAGCGTGACTGCGCCGAGATTAGGCAACGTCAGATCGTAGTGCGATGCATCCGTGGGCGACACTTCGTGGCTCGCGTTGGCGATGATGCGTTCGCCATCGCGCAACTCGATGGTCAACTTGAGCGGCGCGGGACTCGCGCTCCGCCCGTTGAGGAAACAGCGCACGTCAACCCGGCGGTCGTCATGCAGCACGGCCATGGGCTTAGCGAAAACATTTTCGATGAACGTGCCGGCGACGACGCGCAACGCCACGTCGCGGTAGATGCCACCGAAGGTCAGGTAATCGATCTCGCCGCCGAACGGCGGGATGTCCGCGCGCTCGGTTGAATCCACTTCCACGGCCAGCACGTTATCGCCGCGCCAGTTGACGTGCGGCGTCAGTTCAAAGGAGAAAGGCGTGTAGCCGCCGCGATACTCGCCGAGCCGCTGCCCGTTGAAATGCACGACGGCGGCCGTCATCACACCACCGAAATCAACGAAGACCCGTTGCCCACGCAAGGCCGCCGGCAGCCGGAAGCGGCGGCGATAGATGGAGACGAATTGAAACGATTTATTGTCGAAGCCATGCCACGGCAGCACACGGTTCGTGTGCGGAATGGTGACGCGCTCGAAGCGTCTGTCATCGAAGGCAGGACTGGTCGCGCCCTGCACGACGCGGTCGCTGTAAAGCCAATTATGATTGAGCGGGAAGATGCGCCGCTGTGAGCGGGGCGCGATCTGCGCGGCGGCTTCAGTGCGCAGATCAGGCCACAGGGCGAGAGCGGCAAGACCCGCGCCACTCGCCTGCAAGAAGTCACGCCGGTTGAGTTGCTGTTCGTCAGTTGTACGCATCGCACACTGTCCCGTGAACCGCTTAACTGTTATTGCATTGCTGTCATGCGCTTGCTTGCTCGGAGCAGATGATGTGTTGCCCCTGCTTGTTCTGTTCGGTGTATTGCCGGATGTGGGTTGGAGTGTAACGCCTTTTACGTGCAACTCTCAACCTAAAAAAACAGCGACAAGGGTGAATATCAAAGCGGGTTGAGGCCCACAACAGCCACGCCCGCAGCACGAGCCTTAACCTTGGCGCGCACACCAAATTGCCGGGCACAAGTTACGCCTGCCTGCGCCTTGACTGGACAGTGGAACTGTCATAATCTCGCCCGCACAGATAATCGCTTAACTCAAAGCATACTCGCCGCTGACGAACGATGGCAGCGCCGTGCTTGGGCAACGGAGGATGCCAGTGAAACGCCTATCCGTCTATACTCTTTTGGTCGGCTTAAGTGTCCTGCTATGTGTCGGTGTGGCGGCGGCGCAAACGGCGAACGAAGCCAAACCGGCGCTTGCTTGCGCGGAGTTGCCGGCTGTAGAGCGACGTGCGGCGCAGGCTGAAGCGCGCTTGAAAGATTGGCCCAATCTCGCACGCTACCGCGCAGCCGATGCGCAGATTGCGCCGCCGGCCAAGGATGAGCCGCGCGTCGTCTTCATGGGCGATTCGATCACGGACTTTTGGAGCAGCAGACCCAACACCTCCGGCGGTTTCTTTCCCGGCAAGCCTTACGTCAATCGCGGCATCAGCGGCCAGACCACGCCGCAGATGCTGTTACGCTTTCGGCCGGATGTCATCGCCTTGCAACCCAAGGTGGTCGTGATTCTCGCGGGCACAAATGACATCTCCGGTAACACCGGCCCGACCACGCCCGAAATAATCGAAGGTAATCTCGCCTCGATGGCCGAGTTGGCCCGCGCACACGGCATACGCGTCGTGCTCGCTTCCGTGTTGCCCGTCAGCGATTACGAGCACAAGTCCGACGGCACACAGATCACTCAGACCACAAACCGCCCCCCGGCGCAGATCAAAGCATTGAACGACTGGCTCAAACAGTACGCGGCTGCGAACGGCTACACATATCTCGACTATTACACCGCGCTGGTGGATGATAAAGGCTTGCTCAAGGCTGGGCTGAGCGGTGACGGCTTGCACCCGAACGCCAAAGGCTACGCACTCATGTCCCCCTTAGCTGAAGCGGCGATTAATGCCGCCTTGAAGAAGAAGCACTAGGCAACGTGCTGTTTGGCAACGAAGAATTAGATCGGTTTGCGAATCATTGTAGGGGCAGACCTGCGTGTCCGCCCCGTGTCTGCGATGTATGGCCGGGGCAGACACGTAGGGCTGCCCCTACACGCAAATCGAATGCGGTCTAAGCAGCCGCTCCACTTTGCTTGTGTGCTTTCATGATAGAAGGAGAAGACTAATGAGTAACGCACTCAGACTTGAGAAATATTCTTTCGGCGTCGGGGATCGTTTCGCGCAACAGGCAAAGGCCCAACTGCGGGCCTGTCAGCAGGCCGCCGCTGAGGGCGTGGAGGTGATCCCGGTCTGGAACAAGTCTTACCGCGAGCACACCACGGTCGGCTCCGCGCCGCCGAGCGTGCTGGCAGCGGCCCAAGCGGCCGTCAAAGAGTTGGACTGGACAAGGCCCTTCCACGTGGACGCCGACCATATCCGCCTCGCCATCGTGGACGACTTCATTGACACTTCCGACTTCTACACGCTCGACGTGGCCGACGCCATCGGTCAGCCGGCCGCCGCGCAAGCCGTGCAGGCTTTCGTTGCTCGTCATCCCGAGCTGGTCGGACGGTTGGAGATTCCCGGTATCGCAGCGCCGTTCGAGACCGACTGTGGCGAGATCGAACGCATCGCCAACAAGTTCCTTAACGCCGTGCAGGAAGCGGGTCAACTCTACCGGCACATCGCGGCCAAGAAGGGCGAGGGTAAATTCATCACCGAGGTCTCGATGGACGAGACGGACAGTCCGCAGACGCCGCCTGAGTTGTTAGTCATCCTCGCGGCCAACGCGGACGAGCAGATTCCCGCGCAGACCATCGCGCCGAAGTTTACGGGGCGCTTTAACAAGGGCGTGGACTACGTCGGCGATGTCGCACAGTTCGAGAAGGAGTTTAACGAAGATTTGGCCGTGATCGCTTATGCGGTGAGCAAGTACGAACTGCCTGACAATCTCAAGCTGAGCGTCCATTCGGGCAGCGACAAGTTCTCGATCTACGAACCGATCCGCCGTGCGCTCAAACGCACCGGCGCAGGCATCCACGTCAAAACGGCCGGCACGAACTGGCTTGAAGAGGTGATCGGATTAGCCGAGTCGGGCGGCGCGGGGCTGCAACTGGCGAAAGAGATTTATGGCAAAGCCCTCGCCGACATTGACGCCTTGAGCGCGCCTTACGCCACCGTGATCGACATTGACCGCAGCAAGCTGCCGACGCAGGCAGAGGTCGCGGATTGGTCGTCCGCACAATTCGTCAACGCCCTGCGCCACGATCCGAAGAATGAGCAGTACAACCCGAATCTACGGCAGCTACTACACGTCGGCTACAAAGTGGCGGCCAAGCTGGGCGACCGTTATCTCGACATGCTTAAGGCGTGCGAGGCGACCGTGGCGAAGAACGTGACGGAGAATTTATACGAGCGGCACATTAAACCGCTGTTCATCGGCGGCTGAGTGCGCCGGGGCGCGAGACTTCAGACTGAAGGGGCAGCAGATGGATTTAGCGGCGCTGACTAACATGTACGACTTCACCGGCCGCACGGTGGTCGTGACAGGCGGCACAGGCGTTCTTGGGCAAGCGATGGTGCAGGCCCTAGTCGGTTGTGGCGCTAACGTGGCCGTCGTCGCGCGCAGCCCGGAGAAGGCGGAGGCGCAGCTTGCCGCTTTACAAGGTGCGGGGCGCGCCCGGGCCGTCGCGGGCGACGTGCTCAATAAAGAGTCGCTCGCACAGGCGGCGCAGACGGTCGTGACGGAGTTCGGCCGGGTTGATTGTCTCTTGAACGGCGCGGGCGGTAATCATCCAAGTGCAACGACCAAGCCTGACCTGTCCTTCTTCGACATACCAGAGGATGCGCTCCGGTTCGTCTTCGAGCTGAACATGCTGGGGACGATCCTGCCCAGCCAGATTTTCGGCCGGCAGATGGCCGCGCAAGGCGACGGCGTGATCCTGAACGTCTCTTCGATGAGCGCCATGCGACCGTTGACGCGCGTGCTTGGTTACTCGGCCGCCAAGGCGGGCGTGAACAGTTTTACGCAATGGCTGGCGGTGCATCTGGCGCAGGAGTACTCGCCGCACATCCGCGTCAACGCCCTCGCGCCCGGTTTCTTCCTGACCGAGCAGAACCGTTTTCTGTTGACCGACGAGGCGACGGGCGCACTCACCGCACGCGGGCAGAGCATCATCAATCACACGCCAATGGGCCGCTTCGGCGCGCCGGATGATCTACTAGGCACGATGTTGTGGCTACTCTCGCCAGCCTCTGCATTCGTCACCGGCATCGTCGTCCCCGTCGATGGCGGCTTTTCCGCCTTCAGCGGGGTGTAGGGGCAGACCTACGTGTCTGCCCATCCCCGTGTCTGCTCCGTGTCTGCCATGTAGCGCCGGGGCAGACACGGAGGTCTGCCCCTACAGTGAGGCGGAAACCGATCTAGATAAAGGAGAGTCGCATGACAGATGGGCTGAACATTCCGCCGGCGGGCGCGCTCGACTTCGTGTCACTCGGCGCGCTCGTCCATCGCATTGACCCCGGCATCATCCCCTTCCGCAAGGCGACCGCGTGCCAACTGCACGTCAGCGGCGGCGAGTTCAACTGCGCCGCCAACCTCGCGGACTGTTTCCATCTCAAGACCGGCATCGTCTCGGCGATGGTCAACTATCCGATTGGCGATCTGATCGCCGAGCGCGTGCGCGCGATGGGTGTCAAGCCCTTCTATAAATTTTTCGAGCACGACGGGGTGACGGGGCCGAACATGGCCGCCGTCTATAGCGACCGTGGGCACGGCGTGCGTGCGCCCGTCGTTTTTTACAACCGCTCGAACGAAGCGGCGGCGCGGCTGAAGCCGGGCGACTTCGACTGGCAGGAAATCTTCGGCGGCGGCGTGCGCTGGTTTCACACCGGCGGCATCTTCGCCGCGCTCTCCGAGACGACCGCCGAATTGATCATCGAGGCGATGCAGGCAGCCAAGGCCGCGGGCGCGGTCGTCTCTTACGATCTCAACTTCCGCGAGAAGCTGTGGCGGATCGGCGGCGGCTACGAAAAATCGCTGGCGACCGTCAAGCGCATCGTCGAGAATGTTGACGTGCTAGTCGGCAACGAAGAGGACTTGCAGCGGGGCTTAGGCATACGCGGCCAAGATGTCACCGCCAAATCCAAGCTCGACCCGACCACCTTCTTCCTGATGATCGAGGAAGTGGTAGAACGACACCCACAGGTCAAGATCGTCGCAACGACTCTGCGTGAGGTGCATACGACGAACCGGCACAGTTGGAGTGCAGTCGCGTGGATCAACGGCGAGACTTACAACGCCCCGACCGCCGAGTTGGACGTGCTTGATCGCGTCGGCGGCGGCGACGGGTTCGCGTCTGGTTTCATCTACGGTCTCTTGACGGGCGAGTCGCCGGAGGAGTCGTTGAAGTTGGGCTGGGCGCACGGCGCGCTGTTGACCACCTTCCCCGGCGACACCACGATGTCAACCATGGAGCAGGTGCGCGCCTTTGCCAAGGGCGGCTCGGCGCGCATTCAACGCTAACCGACGCCTGTGCTAAATCAAAATCCAGATCGGTTTGCTCATCACTGTAGGGGCAGACCTACGTGTCTGCCCCGTGTCTGCCCCGGCGCTACATGGCAGACAGGTGGGACCGACACGTAGGTCTGCCCCTAC
>JANMAD010000312.1:0-5601 GCA_031359515.1 Acidobacteriota bacterium
GTTGCTTACTACAGACCCGCCCGCTACCGCAGGCGGTACTGACCTTTTACTTCAGCGCTTCTTTTGTTTGCGGCAATAGATTCTTGCCGCGACAGACGCCCTCGAACGTGTTGGCCAGTTGCTGCGGGTTGCGCTCCCACGCGCTCGTCTGCCAGTTGTCCACCGCGTCGCGCACGTGAATCCACGGTGGTAGCCCCATGGCCAGATAATCCGACAGCACGTTGATGTAAGGCTCGTACATGCGCCGCAACTGCGTGAGTCGCTCGTCGGCGTCCGCGCCCTCGCGCAAAGGCACACGGTCGGCGGCGAGGCTCGCGCGCAAACGCGTCATATCCTCCGCACCGAGCCGCGCGGCAGAGTCCATCTGCGGCGTGACGCTGAAGATTTGTGAGAGGTCAACGGTCGCGTGCCGCGCCATGGCAAACGTGAGTTGCGCTTGCCACGTGGGCGCGCCGTCTATGCCGACCATGACGAGCGCGCACGTGTCGAGGATCGTCGTCAGCGCGGCGAGCCACGACTGATTATCGTGCTGCGAGCGGAAGTAGCATAAGACCGGATAGGACAGATGGCTCTCCATCAACTCCGCGCCCCAGCGTTCCCACTCTTTCAATAACTCGTTGAGCGCGTTCATGTCGTTGTTGCGCCCATGCCGGCGCAGCAACTCGGCGGCGGTGGGCGGCGTGCCCGCGCGTGCGTCCAGGAGCGAGATGTTGACCTCGCGCGCGGAGAAGCCCTGATAAATAACCGGCAGATAGCCGATGATGAGTGCGAGAAAACCGAAGCCGACGCCGGCTTCCAAGACCGCCAGCACACGCCCGAAGTGCATCAGCGGGATCACGTCGCCGAAGCCGAGCGTGAAAAAGATGACGCCGCTCATGTACAGATACGTGCCGAAGCCTTGTAGCCCGTCGGCCACGTTCAAGCGCGTGCCGAGCGCCCAATGCAAGAGCGCAAACCCGCAGATGAGACCGATGGCCCACAGCGCCAGCAAGGCCAACATCGAGAGCGGACCGAACACGCTCAAGAACGCCTCGCGCCGCTTGCGCGTTTTGATGCTCAGACAGACAGTGCGCCACGGCCACCAGATCACGCGGTAATAGAGCGAAGTGAAGCGCACCCGCCGCGTCACCCGGCGTGGCAGCACGATGGTCTCGAACGCATCCCACAACACGACGACGATCAGCGCGAGACTCAAGACGATGATCAGAGCAGACATTATTTAATCCCCAATAACGCTTGCGTGCCGCCGGGAGCGCGGGCATCTTTCCCGCCATGAGCGCGCCAGCGCGAACACTCCTACTCGCCTCACGGCTCGTTGGCGGGCAGGGATGCCCGCGCTCCCGGCACGAGGCGGTCTCAATTCAGTCCGCGCCGCCGGTTTGCAAGTGTACTTCGACGTTGCGGCGAGCGAGGTCGTCCAAGCAGCGCGCGATCAGCGCCGTCCAGCCGGTCTGGTGCGATGCGCCGAGGCCCCGCCCCGTCTCGCCATGAAAATATTCGTGGAAGAGAACAAGCTCGCGCCAATGCGGATCGCTGGCAAAGCGTTCGTCGCCGCCGTGCCACGGCGCATGACCCTTGTCGTCGGGGATAAAGATGTGCGCGAGCCGGCGGTTCAATTCCTGCGCCACCTCGGCGAGCGTCAGCATCTTGCCTGAGCCGGTCGGGCATTCAACTTTGAAATCGTCGCCGTAGAAGTGATGGTAGCGTTGCAAGGCTTCGATGAGCAGATAGTTGACCGGAAACCAGATGGGGCCGCGCCAATTGGAGTTGCCGCCGAAGTCCACCGTCGAAGAGTCGCCGGGATCGTAGCGCACCTGATAGTTCGCGCCATCAACGTGCAAGACGTAAGGATGTTCCAGGTGTGCGCGCGAAAGCGAGCGCACGCCGTAGGGCGACAAGAATTCATTCTCGTCGAGCAGGTAGCGCAGCACACGCGACAGGCGCTCGCGCGACGGGATGGCGAGCAGACGCTGGCGCGTCTGTGTGCCGCCGTGGCACGTCTCCATGTAAGAGATATGGCGCGCGAGGTCTTGCCGGTTGTCGAGAAACCAGTGCATGCGCTTGGCGAAACCGGGCAGCCGCTCAAGCAGATCGGCGTCCAAATTCTCCACCGCGAAGAGCGGGATGAGACCGACCATCGAGCGCACGCGCAAAGGAATCTCGCGCCCCTCGATTTTGATCTCGTCGTAATAAAATCCGTCCTCCTCATCCCACAAACCGTTCTCCGTCTCGCCGATCAGATTCATCGCGTCCACGATGGCCACGAAGTGCTCGAAGAATTTCGACGCGATGTCCTCGTACTCCGGCTCTGCCACCGCGAGCTCCAGCGCCATCGAGAGCATCGTGCCGCAATAGAAGGCCATCCAGGCCGTGCCGTCCGCCTGCTCAAGCGCGCCGCCCGTCGGCAGCGGCTTCGAGCGATCAAACACGCCGATGTTGTCGAGGCCGAGAAAGCCGCCGGAGAAAAGCTGTTTGCCCGCCACGTCCTTACGATTGACCCACCACGTAAAATTGACGAGCAGCTTGTAGAAGACACGTTCGAGAAAGAGGCGGTCGCGCCCGCCGTCCGCCGTGCTGGTCATCTTGTAAATGCGCCAACAGGCCCACGCATGCACCGGCGGGTTGGCGTCGGAGAAAGCGAACTCGTAGGCCGGTATCTGCCCGTTCGGGTGCATGTACCACTCGCGCAGCAGCAGCACGAGTTGCTCCTTCGCGAAGTCGGGATCGACCATCGCAAAGACGAGTGTGTGAAAGGCCAAATCCCACGACGCATACCACGGGTACTCCCACGTGTCGGGCATCGAGATGATGTCGCGATTGTAGAGCGTCAGCCATTCGGCGTTGCGCCCCTTGCGCCGTTCGGCGGGTGGCGGCGGACAGCCCGGATCGCCTTCCAGCCAGTCGCGCACGTTGTAATTATAGAACTGCTTCGACCACAGGAGACTCGCGAACGATTGGCGCATCGTGCGCGCCCCGGCGGCGGATAATTTCTTTGGCACGAGCGGCGCGTAGAAATCTTCCGCTTCATTGATACGCGCGGTGAACGTCGCGGCGAAATCCGGCCCGAATACTTCAACTGGCGCTTCCGCTTCGGCGAACAGACGCAAGCATACTTGCACTTCGCCCCGCGCCGGCACGTCGAGTTGATAGTAAGCCGCGACCTTCGTGCCCGTCTGCGCGGGGTTGACGGCCTCGCGCCGCCCGCCCACGACGTACTCGTGAAAGGCGTCCTTCACATAAGGTTGCGCGTTCGGCGTGCCGAATATCCGCGCGCTGTTCGTCTCGTTCTCGGTGAATAAAAATTCCGGCGTTACGCCATCGGCGGTTGCTTCGGCAGTGAAGCAAAACTTGCCGAACGCGGAAGCATGCTCGGCGACTACCAGCCCCCGCTCCTTGTCGAGGCGGATGTCGGGGCGCGGCCAGTAGCCTTCGCCCGTGCGCCCCCACGCCCACGTGTTGCGAAACCAGAGCGACGGCAGCAAGTGTAAACGCGCCGCTGCGGGGCCGCGATTCGCCACCGTGATGCGGATCAAGAGATCGTTCGGCGACGCCTTCGCATACTCGGCGAACACGTCGAAGTAGCGATCTTCATCAAAGATGCCCGTGTTTTGCAGCTCGAACTCCGGCACGTCTTTCCCGCGCCGCCGGTTCTCTTCGATCAGTTGCCCGTATGGATAAGCCGCCTGCGGATACTTGTAGAGCGCCTTCATGTACGAGTGCGTCGGCGTCGAGTCGAGATAGAAATAGCACTCCTTACAATCTTCGCCGTGATTGCCCTCGCTGTTGGTCAAGCCGAACAGACGCTCCTTCAAGATCGGATCGCGCTCGTTCCACAACGCGAGCGCGAAACACAAACGCCCTTCGCGGTCGCTGATGCCGAGCAACCCATCCTCGCCCCAACGATAGACGCGACTGCGCGCATGGTCGTGCGGAAAATAATCCCAGCACGAACCATAAGGGCTGTAGTCCTCGCGCACCGTGCCCCACTGCCGCTCCGACAGATACGGCCCCCAACGCTTCCAGTTCGCCCCCCGCGTCGCGTCTTCGGTCAAGCGGCGTTGCTCTGCTCCGGGATCAGTTGTTTGAGTCATAGTTTTGTCCAGTGAAAGCTATGCGAGAGACAAGAGAATAAGACAGGATTGACAAGATTAACAGGACGGGAATTCAACTTGGAAGTACAACTTTCGACTTGGTCAGTGACGGGCAAGCTGCGCTAGCATTTCAGATGCTCTTTCAACCGCCAAGTTAAGAGAAGCACTAATGAGTTAGCAACAGCTTACCCAAGCGCAAAGATATCAGATTTACGCCCGCATGAAAGCCGACCGGACGCGACTTGAGGTCTCCGCCGAGGTGGAGGCGGGCTTTTACTTCGCCCCTCCGTACTCATCCTGGGAGCGCGGCTTGAACGAGAGCACGAACGGGCTAGTGCGGCAGTATTTCCCCAGGAAGAGTGACTATTCAAAGATCACTGAGGCAGACGTTCGGCATGTGCTGGATCGCTTAAACAATCGTCCGCGCAAGATGCTGGGCTACAACAATCGCCGCCAGCGGCAGCCACAGACCGAGATCGTAAATGCGCTCGCGCGGCAACCCGTCCCGCGCCCCCAACCGCGCCGCCACCACCAATGCCAGCAGAAACGCCGCCGCCAACAGCACGCCGTAGGTGTTGATGGGAAAACTACCGATGCGGAAAAGTTCTGGGTACATCTGCGTGTCTTGTTAGAGGGTTCAACCGGCAGTGGCGTTGTAATGCAGGTTGTTAGCTTTGCTCATATACCTCAGGCCCGAAGGTCTCGACGTGAAAGCGCACAACCGATTTCACATCGGCCAAGGCTTCCTCATAAGTATCGCCTGCGCCCACCACCACGCCTTTCAGACCAAGCGGGTAAGCCACATATCCGTCCGTGTGTTTTTCGATAATAAATTTGATGGCTTTCATCTGCTTACCCAATTCCCTAAAGCGGATACTATCACAGCAAGGCAACCGCCTCCGCGAGCGGGCGACCGTGAATACGCAGGCATTGACCTACTTCGCCGGAAGCATGAACCGGGACACTCCGCTCACTTCATCGATCTTCTGCTCTAGCCGCCGCACCTGTGGTGGCGTGCCGTAATAGTCATACACACTCTTCGTCCTTTTACCGAGCCGGATCGACACAGTCTTGCCGGGCAGATCGGTCACCACTTCGATGAAGCCATCAGGATACACTATAGAAGTGTACTCGTCCTTAAGCGCGAAGAAGTCAGCTTTGTAGAACTCTGCGACCAACTCGCGCACTTGCGCGACGGGAATCTTGTAGTGTCGCTCGCCTTTTGCTTTGACGTACTTGATCCCTTTGAAATTCACTGTGCCATCGCCATGAATTTCGACGACGTATATTGGGCATGGGCCGAAACACTCGCTCCGGTCAAATGTGATTACAACGTCCCGCAACTCCTGCTCCGTAACGTCGGCGGGCAAACCTTCCGGCCGCTGCGCTCCGAAACCGATACCGCATAGCAAGAACAGTAAAACTACGACTTTCATTACAGCTCTCCCCTTTGGCCTAAAACCTATTGACTCGCAGCCACTTCGCTATGTCGCGCCCGTCGGCCTTCCAT
>JANMAD010000031.1:0-1639 GCA_031359515.1 Acidobacteriota bacterium
GGAACGAACGCGCGTCGGATGCGGCGTCCAAGCTCTGTGCGAATCGGAATGTTCTGCAAGTTCGGCTCGCTTGAGCTTAATCTTCCAGTCGCCGTCACTGCCTGATTGAGTTGGCAGTGGATGCGCCCGTCGGCGGCGACGAGCGCGGGCAGCGCATCGGTGTAAGTAGCCTTGAGTTTGTCCAGCTCGCGAAACTCGATGAGCAGGCGCGGCAGCTCGTAGGAAAGCGCCAACTCGTCGAGGACGGCGCGGCTCGTCGAGACCTGCCCCGTCGCGGTCTTGCGGCCCGTGCTGATGTTCAGCTCTTCCAGAACCTCGCCGACCTGTTTCGGCGAGTTGATCTTGAACTCGCGCCCCGCCTCCTTGTAAATCTGCGTGGTCAGTTTCTCCAACTCCGCGCCGAAGAATTTCGACAACTCGCCGAGGGCGTCTGTGTCCACGCGCAAGCCCGCCGCCTCCATGCGCGCCAAGAGCGGCGCGAGCGGCAACTCCATCTCGTTGTAGATCGCTTCGAGACCTTGTTCGAGTATGCGCCCGTGCAAAACATCCGCGACCTGCGCGGTCAGATCGGCCGTCTCGACCGTGCGCCACTCGTCTGCCGTCCAACCCTCGCGCGCCTCCGTCCAACCATCAGCAATACTAGTCTCGCGCGCCAGATCGCTAAGCTCATATTTACTGCGGATCGGATCGAGCAGATAAGCAGCAAGCAACGTGTCGTCCGTCACGCCTTCCAACTCAATGCCGAGCGGCGCGAGCAGCGCGGTCGCGCGCTTCAAGTCATGCACGGATTTTTCAAGCAGACCATTGCTTAGCACGTCACGCAGCATCGCCAACGCTTGTTCCGCGCCGCCCTCAAAGTTGACGAGATCGATGAACGCTGACGTGCCGCCGGCTGACGAGATGGCGATGCCGGTGGCGGTCGCGCTCTCGCGCACGGAGCTTTGCGTGCCCGCACCGGCCAAGCTCGAATCGGCGAGCGCGAACGCCCAATGCTCCGTGTCCCAGAGTTTGCGCACGAGCGGCTCAAGCTCGGCGGCGGTGCTGATCTTTGTGTAGCGTCGCTCGGCAGACGGCCCCAAGGCCGCGCTCCCGGCTGCGTCGGCGAACTCGCGCGTGAGCGATTGAAATTCCAACTCGCGAAATAGTTGATAAGCCGCCGCGCGGTCGGGGGGACGCGAGCGCAGTTGGTCAAGATCGAGCATGATGTTCACATCGGTCTTGATCGTGGCCAACTCGCGCGACTGCCTGATCAAGTCCGCGTTGTGCTGCAAACTCTCGCGATAGGTTTTGTGCTTAACCTCTGCCCAATGCGCCAATGCATTTTCAATCGAGCCGAACTGCTGCACGAGCTGCACCGCGCCCTTCGCGCCGATGCCGGGCGCACCGGGAATGTTATCCACTGCGTCGCCCATTAAGCCCAACAGATCGATGATCTGTTTTGGCGGCACGCCGAATTTATTTTCCACCCACGCTTCGTCGCACCACTCGACCGGCGGCACAGGCTCTTTGCGCTTCACGTTCTGCGAGTTCTGGCGCATGCAGATGACCGCTGGGTCGCGCACAAGCTGGCACATGTCCTTGTCGTTGGAAACGATGACTGACTGTAAACCCTGATCCGCCGCCTGCGACGCCAGCGCGC
>JANMAD010000033.1:0-5346 GCA_031359515.1 Acidobacteriota bacterium
CCTCGCCCATCGGCCGCAGTCTGATGGGCCACGAAGAGGGCGACGAAATCAAGGTCGTCACCCCCGGCGGCGCACGCAAGTTTGAGATTCGTCGCCTGACCACGTGGCACGACGAGCATAAGAGCGGCGACTGACCCGCCCTGCGGACACGCATGCCGCTGCTTATGCGCTGGCCCGCACCGCTTCAGTGCTGCTCATTCATCGCTCTGCGCCTTCATCACTTTTCTTGACACTCGTTCGGCGCGTCCCTATGATGCTCTGTCAATGTGACGGGCCGATGTATGCTTCCGGCCCGTCGTTCTTGTAACAGCAGAAAGGATAAGGCAGAGTTGTTTGGGGCGAGCATCGGGCGCGGCGCGCAGCGGATCATCAGCGCGATGGTGCGCTGGCTGGCGCACGGCGGGATCAACCCGAACGTGCTGACCGTCATCGGCGTCGCGATCAACGTCCTGTCCGGTTCGCTTTTCGGTCTCGGCCACTTCTTCTCGGCCGGCATCGTGCTCATCGTCGCCAACCTGTTCGACATGCTTGACGGGCAAGTGGCGCGCCTGTCGGGCCGGGTCACGCGCTTTGGCGGCTTCCTCGATTCGTCGCTCGACCGCCTCTCCGACATGGTTATCTTCGTCGGACTGATGGTCTTCTACGCGCGCGACACCGAGTTTCATTCGACCTTGAACGTCTTTCTCGCGGGCGCGGCCATGATGGGTTCGGTCTTGGTCTCTTACGCGAGCGCGCGGGCCGAGAGTTTAATCCCGAAGTGCGACGTTGGTTTCCTGCGCCGGCCTGAACGTGTGGTGCTGCTCGTTATCGGCGGACTGTCAACGCATCCCGGCTCGCAGAGTTTCTTTGCCAACCGCATGCCCGCCGTGCTCTGGATTCTCGCGGTCGGCTCGTACTGGACGTTCGCGCACCGCATGTATCACACGTGGCGTGAAGTTTGGCACGCGGACGCGGCGACGAATGCGGCGGCGCAGGCATCTAAAGCCGCGCACGCTAACGACGCGGGCCAAAGCGAGGCGGGCAACCGGCGCAACGCGCCGAAGGTAGTGGGCGGCGTCACGCCATCGCATTGAAATAAGGTTTTTGTCAGCAATTAAAGTTATGAACCGCGCACAGGCGCGCGACGTTATGCCAGCAGTGAGGTATCACACTTTGACTATCTGTCCCTGTTGCGGCGCAAAACTAGCCGGCGCGCAATCATTGGTGCATTGCGCTGCTTGCGGCGCGCACGCGGTCGGCCCGCCGCTCGCCCGCCCTGAGCATGAGTTGCCCTTCTACGGCCGCGCGCTTGCAGTCAGCGCAGCGGGCGCGCTGCTCGTCGTCGTGCTGCTCGTCGGCATCGTTGCTGCACTGCTTGAACGTCAATCCTTCTCGCTCGCTTTCTGGAACGTCGTCGCCGCAGCCGAGACGGCCGCATGGCGTTTGAAGTTGCTGGCGTTGCCGCTCGCGCTGCTCGCATTGTGGCCTTCGCTGCGCGTGTTGGCCACCCTGCGCCGTGAGCCGGCACGCTTCGCCGGACTGCGTCTGGCGCGCACGGGATTTGCGCTGTCCGCGTCCGTCGCGCTCGCTATCACTGTGCTGATCGGCGTGACCGTGCCGGAGCGCCTACGCCAGCATGCGCTCGCCGCGCAGGCCGCACAGAACACTATCGCTTACGATGTCAGCCGCGTGCTGCTGCGCTATCAGATTAGTTACGGAACTTATCCGGCGAGCGCCGGTGATCTACGCGCTAAGTTGCAAGATACGGACGGCTCGGTCGCGCGCGTGGCAGATTCATTGATCGAGGGCACATACGAACCTGTGTCGGACATCGCGTCCTTGCCCTCCACACGCGGGAAGTCTGGCGCGCGACGCGGCACGGCCCTGCGTGTGCGTAACGCTGCGCTGCGGCCCAACATTGACGACACGCCGGACGAAGGACTGTCGTTCACCAGCTACAAGCTTGTCTTGCCGGGCGCGGACAAAAAGCTCGGCACGGTTGACGACATCACTTTGCGCGATGGCGTCATCGTGTCCACCGTGCGGCCGACTGCGGGTCAGCGCGCCAATCAAAGCAGCAACGGCCGTAACACGCCTTAATCGCACGCGCACGGTCATGGGTCTCCTCGGACTTTTCCGCCGTAAGCAAGACAACACAGAAGCCGCGCGTCGTGCGCGCCTGCTGCGCACGGGCCGCATCGCCGAAGGCACTGTCTTCGACATCGGCACCGACGAGCAAGGCGCGATCACGCACATCTTTTACAACTACGAGATCAACAGCGTCGAGTACGAGTCCTCGCAGACGCTCGACGACGCACAACGCACACGTGCCATAGACTACTCGCCCGGCGCACACATCACCGTCCGCTTCGATCCGCATCAACCCGCCAACTCGGTCGTGGTTTAGAGGTTAGAGATTAGTCATTGACTTTTATTTCTAACTGTAGCCTGTGACCACACTGTGATCTATGGGCCGCTCAACAAGTATTTGACTTTTCTAACCTCTGACCTCTAACCTCTGACCTCTGCCTTTATGTTTCGCAAAATCCTGATCGCAAATCGCGGCGAGATCGCGGTGCGGATCATCCGCGCGTGTCGTGAGTTGAATGTCGTGCCCGTCGCTGTCTATTCCGCAGCAGACGCCGCGGCGCTGCACGTGCGCTTGGCCGACGAGGCTTATCTGCTGGGGCCTGCACCTTCGAACGAGAGTTATCTACGCATTGATCGGATCATCGCGGCGGCGCGCACGGCCGGCGCGGAAGCGATCCAACCCGGTTACGGCTTTCTCGCGGAGAACGCAGACTTCGCCCTTGCCGTCGCGGACGCAGGCATGACGTTCATCGGGCCGTCACCTGCGGCGATGGAGTTGATGGGGTCGAAGACGAACGCGCGCCGCGCGGCGTTGGCAGCGGGCGCGCCCGTCGTGCCGGGCACGACCGAGTCTTTGCCATCACTCGCCGAGGCGCGCGAGACAGCGATGCAGTTGGGCTATCCCGTGATGCTCAAGGCGGCGGCGGGCGGCGGCGGCAAAGGCATGCGCCTCGTCGCGCACGAGAGCGAGCTTGCAAGCGCATTCGAGACGGCGCAGACGGAAGCGGCGGCTGCTTTCGGCGACGCGTCGGTCTATCTCGAAAAGGCAGTCGCACGCCCGCGCCACATCGAGATACAAATCTTCGCTGACAGTCACGGCAACTACGCACATCTAGGCGAGCGCGAATGCTCGATCCAGCGCCGCCATCAAAAGGTGATCGAAGAGTGCCCTTCACCGATTGACGATCCGACCTTGCGCGCGGAGATGGGCGCGGCGGCGCTTAAGATCGCGCGGGCGGCCGACTACGTGGGCGCGGGCACAGTCGAATTCCTGGTCTCGGACGTGACGCGCGAATTTTACTTCCTCGAAATGAACACGCGCTTGCAGGTCGAGCATCCGGTGACGGAGTTGGTCACAGGGATCGATCTCGTGCGCGAGCAGATCACTGTCGCGGCGGGCGCGCGGCTCTCGTTCACGCAAGTGGATGTCGCATGGCGCGGGCACGCTATCGAGTGTCGCGTCTATGCCGAAGACCCGGATAATAATTTTCTGCCTGCGCCGGGCCGCATCACCGCTCTGCGTCTGCCGCAGGGGCCGGGCGTGCGCGACGATGGCGGCATCTACGCGGGCGCGGAGGTCTCGATCTACTACGACCCGCTGATCTCGAAGCTCGCGGTCTGGGGGCGCACACGTGCCGAGGCGATTGACCGTTTGCGTCGCGCGCTCAATGAATACGAGGTCGGCGGCATCAAGACGACGCTGCCTTTCTTCCGCGCCGTCGTGCGCGATGCTGAATTCATCGCGGGCCGGCTCGATACGAGTTTCATCGCGCGCTTCAACGAGCGCCGCGCGGCCGGCCAGACCACAGACGATGCCGCGCCTGACGAGACCACGCGCGACATAGCCCTTATCGCCGCTGCGCTCGCGCACACGCAAACCGCGCACACATCCGCCGCGGACAACGTGGCGCAGCAGCCACAACAACCCAGCCAGTGGCGCGGCGCGGGTCGTCGCGCGCAGCACCGCGCACGCGATTTAAGCAACTAAACTTGTCGCCGTAAACGAAGCATGAAACTGATCGCAGAGCATGAAGGTACGGAGTACGCGCTGGAGTTGCAGCGCGTGGGTGCGCGCGTCAACGCGGAAGTTGATGGCCGCCGTTATGAGTTCGCGGCACATGAGGTTGAGCCGAATGTGTTTCTCCTACAAACGGGTGGGCGCGTCTATGAATGCCGCGTCAGCACGCCCGCCGTGCCGGGCGGCGCAACCGAAGTGCAGATCGGACAGGCACGCTTTCAGCTTACCTTGCGCGATCCGAAGCGTTTGCGGCACGCACAGGCCGCGAGCGCGCAAGCGAGCGGGCGGGCGGGCATCGTCGCAGCGATGCCGGGCAAGGTAGTGCGTGTGCTGGTCGCCGTGGGCGCGCAGGTTGAAGTGGGCGACGCGCTGCTCGTCGTCGAGGCGATGAAGATGCAGAACGAGTTGAAGTCGCCGAAAGCGGGCACGGTCGTCGAGCTACACGCCGCGCCGGGCGCGACCGTCAACGCAGGCGACGTGTTGGCCGTCGTAGAGTAAGGGATGAGGAATGAGGGATGAGGGATGAAAGAATTAATGATGACGAAATGATAAATGATAAGCCGACTATGGCGACAAGTGACGCACAGCCCAGATTTGATTCATCATTCATCCCTCATCCTTCATCCCTTTCCGAACTGCGCGTGCTGCTGTGGGACATAGACGGCACGTTGGTACGCTCGGCACGGCGCGGCGTCTTTCTGGACTACACGGGGCCGGCGCTTGAGCGCGTGTTCGGCACGTGCGGGCGGCTGCGCGAGTTGACCGTGTCGGGCATGACCGATTTGCAGATCGCCGCTGAGGCGTTGCGCGACGAAGGCTTCACGCATGAACAGATTCTTGCGCGCCGCGCGGACATCTGCGCGCATTACGTGACGGAGCTTGAGCGCATCACGCACGGCGGTGCGCCGCCGCCGTATCTGCGGCTCGCGGGCGCGCATGAAGTGTTAACGGCCGTCGCGGCGCATTCGCGTTACCGCTCGGCCTTGTTGACCGGCAACGTAGAGGCCGCGGCGTTTCTGAAATTGCGCGCCGTCGGTCTCGCAGACTTCTTCACCTTGCCCGGCGCTTACGGCGAAGATGCGCACGACCGCCGCGAACTGCCCGCGCTCGCCGCCGCGCGTATCAACCAACATCTCGGCGCACAACTCGCGCCCGCGCAGTTCATCGTCATCGGCGACACGCCCAACGACATCGCCTGCGCCCACCACTATGGCGCACGCGCCGTCGCCGTCGCCACCGGCCGCACTTACGCCGCACAC
>JANMAD010000333.1:0-7779 GCA_031359515.1 Acidobacteriota bacterium
TTGGTATCTTGAGCGTGCGCTGAAAATCGCCGCCTGTGCCGCTCGGCAACACGCCTAACTCCGCGTCCGTGCCCGCTGCTAGAATGCCGTTCGCCACTTCCGAGATCGTGCCGTCACCGCCGCATGCAATGATGAAGCGACTGCCGGCGCTCGCTTCACGCGCCGCGATGACCGCGCCATCGCCTTGTCTTTCAGTGAACGCGCACGCGAACGGCCCGAAGTGCGTGCGCAACTCGCTCGCAATACGCGGCCATGCCGCGCCGGTCGCGCCTGCGGCCGAAGCTGGATTGATGATGACGAGCGGCAGCCTCATCCTTGCGCTCCGTACTGCGCGCGATCCTGTTCGCCTAGCTCGGCGATCTTGGTCATGACGAAGTCGGCGATCTCTTTGTGCGTGCGCAGGCGGTCGGGCTGTTGTTTGTATGCGGAGAGATCGAGCGCGGGGCCGAAGTGTATGCGGATGGGCGGACCGCCCGTCCAGTTGCCGAGGACTTGGCGCGGCAGATCGTTGCTGAGACCGGCGATAAAGACGGGCACGACCTGCGGCTCGGCCGCTTTGATGACGCGCCCGATGCCGGGCTGTGGGCGAAGGAAGCTATACGGGTCGGCGTTCTTGTTGCGCGTGCCTTCCGGGTGAAAGCCGATGATGTGCCCTGCGCCATGCGTGCAAAGGTCGGCGAGACGACGCATTGAGAACTTATCAAACTCGCGCTTCTCCAGCATCGGCTTGTCGCCGCCCGTGAAGAACGGCGGATACATAGACCACCAGCCCATCACGAGATTGACGAACATGCCCAGCAGCGATTCGTAGAAGAAGCGCGCCCGCACCGGAAAGAAGAGACTCTTCGGCCACTTCGTCCGGCGAAAGAGGACGGCCGCAACCACATACATATCGAAGAACGAGCGATGATTGGCGGCAAGCAAGAGCGGGCGATCATGCGCGACGGCTTCGACGTTTTCCAGTCCATGCACGCGCATCAAGTTGTACGTCGCAAGTTGAATCCAGCCTGCGCCGAGTGTGCGTTGGCAGAACGTCCAGAAGCGTTTCCAGCGTCCCTCATTCATCCGGTGCGTCACGCAAAACGCGAACCGTTCCATTGGCGCGAGCAAGGCAAGCTCTGCATGCGTCGGCTCACGCGCGCTGAGCGCAACTTCCGCCGGTCGTTCGATTACTTGTGTGGTTGGCTCAAGCTCAGTCAATTGAAAAATACTTTGCCTCGGCGTGATGCACGATGATCGCAGACGTGGACTGCTCCGGCTCAAGCTGAAACTCTTCTGAGAGCGACACGCCGATGCGTGCCGGATCGAGCAACTCAAAGAGCTTGGTCTGGTCTTCAAGGTTCGGGCACGCGGGATAGCCAAAGCTGAAGCGCGAGCCTTGATAGCCTTGATGAAAGAGCTTGCCCAACTCGCGCGCATCGCCGGCGGCGAGACCTAATTCGGCGCGGACGTGCTGATGCCAGAGTTCCGCGAGCGCTTCGGCCGCTTCGACGCTGAGACCGTGAAAGTAAAGATACTCCGCGTAGTTGTCCGCCTTGAACAACTCCTGCGCATACTCGCTCGCGCGCTCGCCAACGGTGACGAGTTGGAATGCGACCACATCCATGCGCCCGGAATCTTGCGCCGCGAAATAGTCCGCGATACAGAGCCGTTTGCCCGCAGGTTGGCGCGGGAACGTGAAGCGCATACGCTCGGTGCGCTCGTCGTCGTCCGCGTAGATGATAAGATCATTGCCGGCTGACTGACACGGGAAATAACCGTAGGCGACGCGTGGCGTGAGCAACTGCTCGCGCTTTGAACGCTCTTTCATTTCCTCATAGACGGGGCGCACCTTGTCGGCGACGAGCGCGCGATAATCTTCGGCGCTGCTCCGTCCTTGTTTGAACTGCCACTGCCCTTTGAACAACGCCGGCTCGTTGATGTAAGCAAAGACTTCATGGAGCGGCACAGCTTCAACGATGCGCGAGCCAAAGAAGGGCGGGCGCGGGATGGGCGCATCGGCGCGCACGTCCGAGCGGCGCGTGTGCGTGGTCTCACTCACATCGCGCAACACACCGCGCAGGCGCGCAGGCTTGCGTATGCCGAGCTTCGCCTCTTCGCCAATCAATTCTTCCGCTTCATCAATCGCGCCGCCGCCGTTCGTGCCCGCAGCCGTCGCTTTCGCTTTCTGCGTTGCTACGCTCGCGTCGCCCTTCAACAAGTCCATCGTGTGCAAGCCGTCGAACGCATCTTTTGCGTAGTACAGTTGCCCCTTATAGATCGCTTTCAAATCTTCTTCGACGTAGCGTCGCGTCAGCGCCGCGCCGCCTAAGACGACCGGTGCAGTGATGCCGCGCTCGTTCATCAATTCCAGATTCTCGCGCATGATCAAAGTGGACTTGACCAACAACCCCGACATGCCGATTGCGTCCGCCTTATGCTCTTCGCTTGCTTGCAGGATCGCGTCAATCGTCTGCTTGATGCCGAGGTTGATGACGCGATAACCGTTGTTCGTCAGGATGATGTCCACGAGATTCTTGCCGATGTCGTGTACGTCGCCCTTCACGGTGGCCAGCACCATCGTGCCTTTCGTCGTCGCGCCGCCTTTGCGCTCCATGAACGGTTCAAGGAAACGCACTGCCGTCTTCATCACCTCTGCCGACTGCAAGACGAACGGCAATTGCATCTGTCCGCTCCCGAACAACTCGCCCACCACCTTCATACCATCGAGCAGAATGTTGTTGATAATGTCGAGCGCGGAATACTGTTCGAGCGCGAGGTTCAGATTATCTTCCAGCTTAATCTTCTCGCCGCCAATGATGTGCTCCTTCAGTCTTTCTTCGACCGGCAGATTCGCGTCGTCTTGCTTCTCTTTCTTCGCCGTGACGCCGGCAAACAGCGTGGTGAATTCGGTGAGCGGGTCATAGACGCAGATGTCGCCGTCAAATTTGCGTTCGTCATAGATGAGTTGCCGCGCGACTTCCAACTCGCGCTCGCCGATCCGGTTAAGCGGCACGATCTTGCTCGCGTTGACGATGGCGGCATCAAGTCCCGCCTCGACCGCTTCATGCAGGAACACGGAATTAAGCACGACGCGCGAGACCGGCGAGAGACCGAAGGAGACGTTCGAGACGCCGAGGATGGTGAACGCGCCGGGCAGTTCCTGTTTGATGCGCCGCAAAGAAGCGATGGTCTCGGCGGCGTTGCGCCGATCTTCCTCGATACCGGTCGAAATGGGCAGCGCAAGCGGATCGAAGAAAATGTCGGTGGCCAAGTAGCCGAGTTGCTGTGTCGCCTGTTCGTAGGCGCGGCGGGCGATCTCCAACTTATTATCGGCGGTGCGCGCCATGCCCTGCTCGTCAATCGTGCCAATGACGACGCTCGCGCCGTACGCTTGCGCCAACTCGATCACTTTACGAAAGCGCGGCTCGCCGTCCTCGTAGTTCGTCGAATTCAGAATGCACTTGCCGCCCGCGTGTTGCAGCCCCGCCTCCATCTTCTGCCACTCGGTCGAATCGAGCATGAGCGGGATGCGTACTTGCGTGACGAGGCGCGATGCAAGCTCGTGCATATCGCTCACGCCGTCGCGCCCGACGTAGTCCACGTTCACGTCCAACACGTGCGCGCCCTCGCGCTCCTGTGCGCGGGCGAGCGAGACGAGGCCGTCCCAGTCTTCCGCGTTCAGCAGGTCGCGCATCTTCTTCGAGCCGGAGGCATTGACGCGCTCGCCGACGATGAGGAACGAGTTGTCCTGCACGTAAGGCTGCTGACTGTAGAGCGACGCGGCGGCCGGCACGAGCGCGCCCGTGCTGCGTTGCTTCGGCGTGATCTGCTGCATCGCTTCGACGACCAACTTGAGGTGCGCGGGCGTCGTGCCGCAACAACCGCCGACGACGTTGACGCCGAAGTCTCTGGCGAAGTGGACGAGCTGCGCGGTGAATGATTCAGGCGTCTCGTCGTAATGCATCGCGCCGTCTTTGACGCTCGGCAGACCTGCGTTCGGCAGCACAGAGACGGGCAGCGGCGCGTTCTCGCAGAGATAGCGCAGGCTCTCGGTCATGTTCTTCGGCCCCGTGCCGCAGTTCATACCGATGACATCAATCGGAAACGGCGCGAGTGCAGTCAATGCCGCGCTGATCTCCGTGCCCGGCAACATCGAACCCCACAACTCAATCGTCACCTGCGTGATCACCGGCACGCGCCGCTTGCTGGCCGCAAACTCATCGAAGATGGCGGCCAGCGCAGCTTTCGTCTGCAAAATATCCTGACATGTCTCGACGATCAGTATGTCTGTGCCGCCGTCGAGCAGGCCGCGCGCTTGCTCGGCGTAAGCGGCTTTGATGTCGAGAAAGCTGATGTGGCCGAGCGTCGGCGACTTCGTGCCCGGCCCCATCGAGCCGGCCACCCAACGCGGGCGCTCTTTCGTCGCATAGTCGCTGGCGATGCGCTTCGCCAACCGTGCGGCGCGCATGTTCAACTCGTAAGCCATCTCCCCGATACCGTACTCGGCGAGGACATAAGATAGGCCGCCGAACGAATCTGTCTCCACCACGTCGCAGCCGACATCGAGGAACGCGGCATGCACACGCTCGACTGCCGCCGGTTTGCTGATGAGCAGATACTCCGGGCAGCCTTCAAACTGCGCGCCGCCGTAGTCCTCCACCGTCAAATTCTGCACTTGCAGATTCGTGCCCATCGCGCCGTCGAAGACGACGATGCGCTCTTTCAATGTGTCGAGAAACTTGCTCATCCGCTTAATGCCTCTATGATATGACTGCCCGCAAAGTTTAAGCCCCGCGCTAAACAACGCGGGGCTGCGCAACGTTCGAGAGCCTGTGTGCGTGCGTGCGCTCTCTGCCAAGCCGGGCCGTGCTGTTTAGCTGCTTATTTTACGTGGCCGCAAGTCGCCTTAACTCACCACGTTTGTCCGTCGCAAGGTATTGAAACATCACGCGGCGGGCGTGTCAAGACAATGAAACGGGTGGGCCGGCTACGACTGACCGGTGATAAGGCGCAAGCGTCGCCACGTGCCTGTAGCTGCTCGGCGCGCGTACGGTTTTTCACTTGTCACGCACGACCGTTGGTGCTAATTTCGCTATCGTTCTGCTGACTTTCCACCGACTATGCCGACTATTCGACGCGCGATCTATCCCGGCTCTTTCGATCCCGTGACGAACGGCCATGTGGACATCATCGCGCGCGGCTGTAGGCTGTTCGATGAGATCATCGTGGCCATCGTGGTCAACCCGCACAAGCAACCGCTGTTCTCGGTGGCGGAGCGGCGAGAGATTCTGACCGATGTCCTGGCAGACATTAAGCACGATGCGTGCCAGTTAGTGGTGGAAGATTTTCAAGGACTGTTGATGGAGTACGCGGCGGCGCGGCAGGCGTGCGCCGTCGTGCGCGGCATCCGCGCGTTCTCGGATTACGAGAACGAGTTGCAGATGGCGCTGATGAATCGTCGGCTTGCGCCGCAGATTGAGACCGTGTTCATGATGCCGGCCGACACATACTCTTACGTCAGTTCACGCCTCGTCAAAGAGGTGGCGCAACTCGGCGGCACGCTCACGGGTCTCGTGCCTGCTCTGGTTGAGACGCGCATGCGCGAGAAATTCAAACGAACTTGAGCGCGCTGCCCGCACGGCGCGGCGATGCTATACTTGCAGCCAGACAAACCCTTCTGAGCTGAACGCATGATGACGAAACCCGCACCCAGCAAATTCCCAATCGCAGCGAACGTCGCGCGCATGCAAGTGTCCGCGACACTGGTGGCAATGCAGCAGGCGCTCGCCTTGCGCGCGACAGGCGCGGACGTGGTTGACCTCGGCGCTGGTGAGCCGGACTTCGACACGCCGGAGCACATCAAACAGGCGGCCGTCGAAGCGTTGCGGCAAGGCGAGACAAAGTACACGGCGACGGCCGGCACGCGCGCACTACAAGCGGCGATCATCAATTATTACGAACGCGAGTTCGGCGCACGCTACGATTTCAAAGAGGTGATGGCGACGGCGGGCGGCAAGCAGGCGATCTTCAATGCGGTCGTCGCGCTCGTCGAGCCGGGCGACGAAGTGTTAATTGCGCGTCCCTATTGGGTATCGTTCCCGGAAATGGTCAAGTTCGCGGGCGCGACACCCGTGCTCATTGACACCGAAGCGAGCGGCTTCCGCCTGACCGCCGAGCAGGTCGTAGCGGCCGCGACGCCGCGCACGAAGTTGATCATCATCAACTCGCCATCGAACCCTGCGGGGCGTGTCATCGCGTCGGCCGAATTCGAGCGCATCCTCACAGTTTGTGCCGAGCGCGACATCTATGTGATCTCGGACGAATGCTATTTGCGCTTCGTCTATGAACCGGCGCGCGTGTTCAGTGCCGCAAGTCTCGCGCCGGAGTTGCGCGCACGTCTGTGCATCGCCGGGTCGTTCTCGAAAACTTACGCGATGACCGGTTGGCGCATGGGCTACGCGCTCGCGCCGCCCGCATGGATCGCCGCGATGCTCAAAGTGCAAGGGCATTCGACGAGCAATCCCAACTCCATCGCGCAACACGCAGCGACCGAAGCGCTGAACGGCGCGCAGGACTGTGTGGCCGCGATGCTGGGCGAATACTCAAGCCGCCGCGCGTGGCTCATCAAGGCACTGGCGGAGATTCCGGGCTTACACTGTTTTGAGCCGGAGGGCGCGTTCTACGCCTTCCCGGATGTGCGCGGCTGTCTGAATGATAAGGTGCAATCATCGGGCGCGTTCGCCGATAAATTATTGAACGATGAACAGACGGTCGTGACGGACGGTGCTGGCTTCGGCGCGGACGGCTTCATCCGCATCTCTTATGCGACCTCGCTCGCACGCTTGCAAGAAGGTGTGCAACGCATCCGCCGCGTCGCCAAGCAGTGCGCGCGATGAGTCGGGACAAAAACTAAAACAAGATGTCTGCGCGAGTTGCGGCGCGCGTCTGGAGACGCGCCGCTCATGGCCGTGTGCTGACACTCCGCCGTGCCAAGAAAGGTGCAACGCCATGTCCGTTAAAAAACTGTTGACTTGCCATTCAATAGGTATATCATGCGTGCGTCGCTAACGTTCCACCGGGCGACCGTTCTCGGCTCCATCCCCTCATCATCGTGAAAGGAGCGTCCGCACTCACATGCGCCCGCCAATAGTCGGACTATTCGCTCGCCTACTTCTCTTTTTATTAGCCACTATGCTCGCGCCCGCCGTCCACGCCCAGACGAGCGCGCAGGACGAGCGCCGCTTAATCGCGTACACGCCCGAGTCCAACGGTCGCTACTGGGCAACTAAGCGCGTGTTGCCTGCATACCCGGCCGAGGCTCTAACGCGCAACGTGCAAGGCGTAGTCGAAGTGGGCATTGGCATCACGAATGAAGGGCGCGTCCTCAAGGTCAGAGTGCCACCCGGTCTTGACCCGTCGCTCCGCAAGGCGGCCGTGGCCGCCGCCAAGCAGTGGGAGTTCCGTCCGTTCGTCAGCAAAATGTCCCCGGGCGAGTTTTGTTTTTTCCGGCTGACCTTCAACTTCGTCATCGAAGAGGACGCGGGGCGCGTCGAGTTGTACAACCCGCCTTATGACACCTTGGAACACAGGCGCATGCGCAGCGCAAGTCGCCGTGACGTAACCGAGTGGCTCTCATGGGAAAACGCAACCGACGATAATTGACCCATAAGCTATTGTTGGCGGATGATTCCGCCTCACTTTAACCCGGAACGGCAACGACTCGGGGCGAGTATCACCCACTTGCTTGCTGCGGCGTTCCTCACAAGGAGACTCACGATGACAGCCCCAGCAAAAGCC
>JANMAD010000376.1:0-4659 GCA_031359515.1 Acidobacteriota bacterium
GTCACGGTGGCCGATGTGCCCGCGCCGACATTGCAACGCGGACGCTTGCAAGTGCGCACCGTAGCCTCGCTGATCAGCGCGGGCACTGAGCGCATGAAGGTCGAACTGGGGCGCAAGAGTCTGCTCGGCAAAGCACGCGAACGACCCGACCTCGTGCGGCAAGTCGTGCAGAAGGCGAAGAACGAGGGCGTGCTGAGCGCCTATAACGCCGTGCGCGCGAAGCTCGATGCGGATGCGCCGCTTGGCTACAGCGCGGCCGGGCTGATCGTCGGCGTGGGCGCGGAAGTCAGAGGCTTTCGCGTCGGCGACCGTGTGGCTTGCGCGGGGCATCCCTTTGCGGCGCACGCGGAACTGCTCTCCGTGCCGCAGAATTTGTGCGTGCTGTTGCCCGCTGCGGTCAACTTCGCGGCGGGCGCGTGCGGCACGCTCGGCGCAATCGCGTTGCAAGGCGTGCGGTTGGCAGAGCCGACGCTGGGCGAAGCGTGCGTCGTCATCGGTCTCGGTCTGTTGGGCCAACTCACGGTGCAACTGCTCAAGGCAAACGGCTGCCGCGTCTTCGGCGTCGATCTGGACGAAAGCAAGATCGCGCTCGCGAAAATGCACGGCGCGGAAGAGGGTTGCGTGCCGGACGATGAAGCAGAGCGACGCATTGCCGCGTGGACGCGCGGGCGCGGCGCGGATGCGGTGTTGGTGACGGCCGCCACGCGCTCGAATGATCCGATTGAATTGGCGGGGCGCGTCTCGCGTCTGAAGGGGCGCGTCGTCGCGGTCGGGCTGGTCGGCATGGACGTGCCGCGCGAGATTTACTATGAGCGCGAGTTGACGTTGAAAGTCTCTATGTCGTATGGCCCCGGTCGCTACGATGCGGAGTATGAAGAGCGCGGGCATGATTATCCATTCGCCTACGTGCGTTGGACTGAGGCGCGCAACATCGAAGCGTTTCTCGATCTCGTGGCATCGGGTAGCGTCCGCGTCGAGCAACTCATCACGCATCGTTTCCCCATCGCGGAGGGCGAGCGCGCTTATGAACTGATCGCCGGCGCGACGAAAGAACCACATCTCGGCGTGCTGCTCGAATACCCGCACGAGCAAGAGCTTGCGCCGCGCATAGAGTTGCTTGCACGCGCGCAGGGCAAGGCTGCTACTGCGACGGGCACAGTGCGCGTCGGAATGATCGGCGCGGGCAGTTATGCGCGCAAGTTTTTGTTGCCGCAGTTGCAAGCGGCGGGCGCGGAGTTTGGGGCGATTGCCACTGCGTCCGGCGTCTCAGCGCGCGACATCGGCGCGAAGTACGGCTTCCGCGCCTGCGTCGCAGATGCGGACGAAGTGATTAACGACCCGGCGGTCAATCTCGTCGTCATCGCCACGCGCCACGATACGCACGCGCGTCTCGCGGCCGAAAGTATACGCGCAGGCCGGCACGTGTTTGTCGAGAAACCGCTCGCGCTCGCGGAGGAAGAACTGGCTGACGTGTGCGCGGCGGCCGCACAGACCGATGCGCAACTGCTCGTCGGCTTCAACCGACGCTTCGCGCCGCTCGCGCAGCGGGCGAAAGAGTTTTTCGCGGATGCCGACGCGCCGTTGTCCATCGTCTATCGCGTCAACGCCGGGCGCATTCCGCGCGAGCATTGGATACAGGATGAGCGCGCGGGCGGCGGGCGGATCATCGGCGAGGTCTGTCACTTCGTTGACCTGATGGTGTTCCTGACGGGCGCGTTGCCGGTGCGTGTCTATGCGGAGAGCGTGGCGAGTCGTAATCATGAAGTGGTCAGTGAGGACTCGGTCATGATCACCCTGCGCTTCGCCGACGGCTCGCACGGCACGATTGCGTATCTCGCCGAGGGCGACGCCGCGCTCGCGAAAGAGCGCATTGAAATCTTCGGCGCGGGGCGCGCGTTTGTGCTGGATGACTTTCGCCGCGCGCAGCTCTATCGCGCCGGCCGCGAAGAGCAGATCAAATTACGCGCACAGGACAAGGGGCAAGCGGCGGAGGTGCGCGCCGTCTGCGCGATGGTGCGCGACGGTCGTCCTGCGCCTATCTCACTTGCGGAGTTGAGCGCAACCACGCGCGCCACCTTCCGCATACTTGAATCGCTACGCACAGGGCAGGCACTCAGTTTATAGCTGTGCAACTCGCGTTGACTTGCGTCCCTCTCACCACACTGATTAATCCGGTCGGACAGGCAGCGGTTGTTCTGCGCTGAGATTCTCGGGCCGCACGTCGGCATAAATGAAATTCTCTGACGGCACGGGCGAATTGGCCAAACGCCGCAACAGCGCGAGTTGACCGGCATGCGTCATCGCATCAGCGAATGGCCCTTGCAGCATGCGCTCCGGCGTGATGCCCTGAAATGGCGTGCCCGTCTCCAAATGGCGCGCTAAATCCTCAATCGTCGCATGCAGTCTGAGTACCTCGGCCCGGAAGTCCGGCAGCATCTCCTGGCGATACGTGCCGCCGATGAAGAAAGTCCGCGCGTAGCCCATCAGGCTATCCATGTGATGAATCAGTTCGTGCGGTGTTCTGACCGGCGGTTCGGTTTGAAATGAGGGAAAGGCAGCAGGCGCATCGCGCAGAGCTTTCTGCGTGCGGTAAGCGAGAGCCGCGAGAAAGTGACGCAGTAATTTGCGTTTCTCATCCATAACAAATTGATAGTAGCCGAATGTTGAAGCTAAGTCGCCCGCTGCAACTTACTGCAAATGACGACGCAAACGCTTAATGATGCGGTAGATAATAACACTCGCGCAGAGCATGTCATTATCGATCTTGCAATCTTAATCTTGAGTGCTATAATCCGCCCCGTCCCCGAAGTTGAAAATGAATTGGGGGCAGCAACAGGGTCGTTAGTAAGTCTTACCTGAAGCGGTCTCGCGCCAGTCAGTTTTACAGCCAGACAAATCGAGCAGGATGTCGTCCGACAACGCTAAGAAATTGCCGCCGTTGCGCGCCGTGCCCGACCGGGCCGGCGAGCAGACGCCCGCACTGCCGTTCGACGTTGCGCGCACGCCGGAGGAAGCACCGGGCCAGTGCCCGCATTGCTATGGCAGCGGTATGGAGACTGTGGCCGGCAAGGGCGCGCGGCGTTGTCGTTGTCGCGAGCAGAGCAGTCAGGGGAAGTTGCTGGCCGCCGCGCGCATCCCACGTCGCTACGATCAATGCTCGCTGCATAACTATTTCCCGGCGGCGAACAACGGCTCGCAACTTAAAGCTTTCAACTATGCGTTTCGCCTCGTGCGCGAGTATCCGGCCGTCGAGCGCGGGCTACTCTTGCAAGGCTCGGTCGGTGTCGGCAAGACGCATCTGTCGGTGGCGATTTTGCGCGGGCTAATTGATAAGGGCGTGCAATGTCTGTTCAATGAGTTTGGCACGCTCTTGAAAGAGATACAGGATTCGTACAATCCGATCTCGAAGACTTCGGAGATGAAAGTGCTCGCGCCGGTCTATCAGGCTGAGGTGTTGGTGCTGGACGAACTGGGCGCGTCGAAGCCAACGGACTGGGTGCGCGAGACGATGATGAACATCATCGGCATGCGCTACAACGACCGCAAACTCACGATCTTCACCACCAACTACATGGACGCGCGGCGCACGCCGGCGGATGAAACGCTGGAAGACCGCGTCGGCGCACGCCTGCGCTCGCGCCTCTACGAGATGTGCAAGACCGTCCAACTCGAAGGCGAAGATTATCGCCGCCGCTTCGACACGCAACAACCCTAAACTTGACTGCGCCTCCTGTCAGTACCGCCTGCGGTAGCGGGTGGGTCGTGGCGACGCAAGTACCCGCCCGCTACCGCAGGTGGTACTGACTTGTTTACCCGCCAAACAGATTACGCCCGTTATGCGCCAGCAGCGAGATGATTACGTGCATGCCGCCGCCGAGCGCGATCCCCAGCCAGTAGCGCAGCCTACTCATATCGCCCCACAGACGCCAGAGCGTCCACGCGCCGAGCGGGATGAAGACGAGCGGGCTGGTGATTAGCCCCGGCGTGTACGCGCTCGTGCGTATGGCCGTCAGCACGTGCAGCAATCCGTTCACCAACATGATCGAGCCAATGATCACCATCAACAGATGCGGAAAGCCGCGCCGCCGCGCCATGTAGAAGCCGAAGATCAACAGCAATAGCCCCGCGAGATTGATGACGATGAACTGTACGGGCGTGAGATTGAAGCCGCGCATACGCACGGGCGCGAGCGAGAGACCCGCGCCGCCGAAGAACTCTTCGGTAGCGTGGATCAGATGAGCGACGGGAAACAACCAGAGGGGAATCGTTTTCGGCATGGACATGGCGTGACATCTTACCTAACCGCCGCGCGTTGCGCTAATACCTAAATCGAAGCACATAGGAGGTGGCAGTTATGGAAGAAAGTCCGCGCGTGTGCCTACGCGGTATTGTAAACTTGCGCTGTTCTCTTTATGACGATGCCTCATACCGGCACATATTTGCGGGCGGTCGAGCGCGCACACGCGGCGGGCAATGCGACGGAGCATACTTATCGCCCCGCGCTCAAGACGTTCCTCGAATCGTTCGGCGGGCGCATCGTGGCGACGAACGAGCCGAAGCACGTCAAATGCGGCGCACCCGATTTAATCGTCACCGTCAAAGACATCTCGCAGGGCTACGTCGAAGCGAAGGACATCGGCGTCGCGTTAGACAATGAAG
>JANMAD010000450.1:0-3453 GCA_031359515.1 Acidobacteriota bacterium
TGCCCACGTCTATGATCTGCCCGGCGCGATTGACGTTGACCATCACCTCGCCGTGATAGACCGGCAACTCGCCCGCCTGTTGCTCGAAGACGAGAATGGTCGCGCCGAGATCGGGCACGAAGGCGCGGCTCTTCAAACGCAGCCCGTCCACATCGTCCTGGCTGAAGCGAAAGATGCCCTTCCAGCGACTCAAGAAATTGCGCGCGATCACGTCGGGCGGATCGCTTGCCGGCGCGCTCAGGTAGCCCGTCAGACTGTAGATATGACTCGGCGTGGCCGTCAGCCCGTTGTAGCGCACACGCAAGCTCGCGCCGATCACGCCTTGCAAAGAATTGAGCGCTTTCAACTGCGCGGCGGTCGGCGCACGCAAAAGTGTGCCGCGCGGCACGCCGTCGGGGCCGCGCACGTCGAACGTCGTCGGCAACTGACCTTGCGGCTCTTCCGCGAGCGGCGCGGCAGTCCGTTTAGCCGCAGCGGACGAGACGAACACAACCGGGGCGATGACCGCGAGCGCGAGCAAGGCGATCCACAACACGCGCGAGATTTTATGAGCCTGCTGGTACATTTTCCCTCCGGGCAAGTTGGCCGTCCAGGCCGACAGCGTAATGCTGTGCAAAGATTGACGGGCTATCCACAGACGACGGTTCGTCTTGTTCTGCAATCAGCGATAACCTTATTCAGGCTTGAACGAGCAAAAGCATAGCAATCGGGCCTTGAGGAATACTTGAGCCAGACCGCCTGCACGGGACGAGCAAACGAAATATCGTTTGCCATTTGATTGCATTCACATTACAAATCTGCGCCTGCCCATTAAAAACAGACGGTAAAGCTATGCGAGTGTGCGCGGTGGCGCTGTTTCAAGCGATTGTGAGGTCTCGAATATTTAGAGCATTTACGTTTGCCCTAAATCGAAACCAAAGAAAAAGCTGCTCCACGAATTCACACGAAACAATACGAAATCAATTAGATTTTTTCGTGTGAATTCGTGGATAAGCTTTTCCTGCTTGTGCCAATCTTCTAGGTTTCGATTTAGGGTGTGGCGAGATCGCGGCGGGCGTAGAGCAGGAGCGTGACCCCGGGACGTAGGGGATACGTGCCGACCTCTTGATATTGCGCGCCGAGCAATGTTTCAGCTTCGGCCCGCTGATTGACGTTGATGATGATGAGGGCGTCGCTCGTCGGCGCGAGATGACCCAGATAGCCGACGTGCTTATAGTCGCGCAAGTACCAGGGCATGGGCCAGTAATCGGGCGAGGCAACGTTGATCTGTGTGTCGAAATTTGTGCCGGCGCGGCGGGCCAGTGCGGCGATCTGATCGAATAGTTGCAGATAGCCGCGCGTGCTGTGCGCGTAGACGTAGATGTAGCGGTCGTCGTCGTAATGCACGAAGTTGAGTTGATAGGTTTGATAGAGATTGACGCCAAGCGCGGCGGCCAGCAGCGCGAGCGCGAGCCAGCGCAGATACAGACGGCGCACACCACGCCGGTAGAGCCACTCAATGCCGCGCCCGCCGATGATGGCGAGCGGCAAGACGGCGTTGAGTTGCAGCCACGGCGTCTTGTAAGGCACGAGCGAATAGGCGAGCAGAATGCCGTAGGCCCACGCGCCGGCAAAGATGGCGAAGCGACTACGTGCGCGCAGCACGGCGACGGCCGTGCCGAACGCGCCCAAGATCAGCAGCGGCGCTTCCTCTTGCCAGAGCCACACGAGATAAGTATGGAACTCGTGGCGATGAAAATCGCTCTGGCCCGTCTTCGACCAGATGTTGTAAGCCTCCAGCGCGTCGCTCGTGCCCTTCGGGTTCGTGAAGAACGATGAGTAGTAGATGAGATTGACGAAGAGAAAGACTGCGAGCGCGATAAAGACGAGCAATGCGAGGTGCCCCCAACCGCCGGAGCGGGCGATGAACTGCTGCCACTCCGTCGTCTGCGGCTCTTGGGCCGCGCGGCGTTTTTTGCTCTGCTTCGGCGGCTTGCGCAAAAGTTTGGCCAACCCGACGTACGCCCACGCGATCAGCACGGCCAAGATGAGCGTGACCAGAGAGATGAACGCTGTCTCCTTCGTTGCGAATAGCAGACCGGTTGAGACCGCCGCCAGCAACAGATAAGACGCGCGCGGCCCGTCGTAAGCCCACAACGCGCCGACGGTGATGACGAGCGCCGCAAGGATCAGTGTTAACAGGGCCCAGAATTTTGTCGGCGAGTCTATGCCGCGCGTCGCCGCGTAAGTCACGCACACGAGCGCGCCGGCCGCGCACGCGGCCACCAGTCCGGTCGTATGATCGTTCAAGTGTGGGCGCGTAAGCGTCTGCGGTTGCGCCGCGCCTTCATAGAATCTGAGCGCGGCCAGCACGATGCCGAGCGTGAAGAAGAGGAAGAGAATCTCGTGGATGAAGTAGCGCGAGTTGTAAACCATGCCGGGCGAGACGGCGAGGAGCGCGGCGGCGGCGAGCGCGCCGATTGCGCCGAGCCAGCGCCGCAGCCGCAGTGTGAGCCAGACCAACCCGACGCCGAACGCGGCCGTCACCGCGCGCAAGGCCCACGTGTCCAGTTGATGAAAATGTTCGAGCAGGTAGGTGAGCGGCAGCGCGAAATAATAGAGCGTCGGCCCGTGATAGTTGGCGGGGTCGTAATGATAGACGCCGCTGTGCATGAGGTTCAGCAGAAAGAACCCGTTGACGCCTTCGTCGTGGTGCAACGGGTTTATCGCAAGTTGATAGACGCGCAAGAGCGCGGCCACCAACAAGATCGCGCCGCACGCAATGTGCCACGTGCGCGCCGGCAGTTCCGACGCGGCGTGCGCCGGCGCGTCTGGCGTGGGCGCAGACGCGCTCGCTTGCTGCGCCCGCGCCGCTTGCGCTTTACGGTCGCGCGACCTTGTAGAGATGGTACTCACCGACTTCTCCGACCTGTGTGAAGTGTGCGAAATATAGATCGTTCACCCGCCCGGCGGCGCGCTCTAACGGCCCGATGACAATATAATCAATGCCATATTTATCGAGCAGCGCGTCCGCGTCGGGGCCGCCCGCGTAGATGCGTTTCACTTCCGCCTCGCGCTCTTCGTACTTGATGCCCTGCGACCAGAGATGCCCGCCGTAGCCCAAGAGAGCGCGGCGGCCGGCTAAGAAAACGGGATGATTATAAGTCGGCGCGGTCAGGATCAGTGAGCGTGGCGGCGTCTGCTGATCGATTAACGCGGCGAACGCCACAGCGTCCCGGTCGAACTCGCGTTGCTCCTCAGTCGCCGACGCCACGCGCCACACGTCGAGCGCGCCCGCGAGCGTCAGAGAGATAAATAACAACACCGCCGCCGCGCGCATTGACAGAATAAAAGCACGCCGCTTGTTGTCGCGCACTACGCTTTCGCCCGTGTGCCATATACGCACGAGCAATAACGCGACGAGCGGCGTGGAGGCGACGTACCAGTAGAACAGCACCTTGATGTTGTCCCACA
>JANMAD010000046.1:0-4840 GCA_031359515.1 Acidobacteriota bacterium
CTGCTCAAGATTTTCTTTTCCGTCGCGCACGACCCGACGCAACTGAACCGGCAGGGGCCGGACACCGGCACGCAATACCGCTCCGCCATCTTCTACGCCGACGCGGAACAAAAGCGCATCGCCGAAAGCTACGTCAAGCAACTGAACGGGGCGAAGGTCTTCGGGCGGCAGATCGTCACACAGGTCGCCGCGCTCAACGCTTTTTATGAGGCCGAGGCTTACCATCAGAACTACGCCGTCCACCACCCCGATCAGCCCTACATCAAGGTGCATGATCTCCCGAAGGTGGAAAACCTGCGCAAGCAATTCCCCGAGCTGTACGGCGAGTCTGTCTCACCGACATTTTAGCGGACGTTGAGCGGTAGCAAAGCATGCTACTCCGGGTAGCCGACGAACGCCGCCCGCGGCTCATGGCAGCAATAGCTCGACGCAACAGCAAGCACGGCCGCCACAGGGCGCTTCCGGGTCGGTCTCTTCTAGCACTTGGCGTAAAGTTGGCGTAGCGACGTGACAGGAATTATCAGGATGGGCTATCCTCTGACGGCGGCGGGCTGTTTGAATTCTTGGCAATTCTTACTACGTCTTTGTTAAGCGGAGGGGCTAGAGCGGACTCGAAAACCGGAGTGGGGGAAACTCCACCGTGGGTTCAAATCCCACCCTCTCCGCCACGTTTCTTTCAAGCTCAACCAGTTAGATGGCGGGCGCTTTCTTTACCCCGCACGCTGCCCGAGCCACTTGGCGCGAAGTTGGCGCGCCCTCCAGAATGAGAAGTTTTCCCTCTTCCAAGCTGTTAACCGCGTCCCTGAGTCTCTTCGGGACGCGGTGCGTATAGCCTCGTGTGACCTTTGGTGTTGCGCGTGTCGCCCGGACTCCGAATGCTTATGGCAGCGCCGCGTTAATGCTCTTGAGCGCTTGCGCGGCGATGGTCATCGTCGGGTTGATGGCGAGCGCGCCGGGGATGGCCGAGCCGTCCACCACGTAGAGGCCGGGATACACGTCCGTCGATCCCTTCGGTTTGTTGCCGTCGAAGACGCGCCCCAACTCATCCACCACGCCGTCGAAGCTGGTCGGCGCAATGGGGCAGCCGCCCAAGGGGTGCGTGACGACGAGCTTCTTATTGCCCAGTCCCTTCCAGAAGGGGAAGGGAACGTAGCGCCCGCCCATTGATTCGGAGAGCGATTGCAGCAGCGTCTCGATCTTCTGGAAGATGGGTGTCTCGCCGATCTTCTTGTCCCAGTCGAGCTTGATGTTGTCATTCTCCAACGTGAACTTGCCGCTCGCGTCGTCCTGCCCCATGACGTTGAAGAAGAAAATGTTGGCGACCATCTCGGCCTCGGTCTCGAAGCTGGTCGGGTCGTGCGTGTCGGGTAGTTGCGGGAAGAAATTGCGCAGGTCAGGGAACGCCATATTCAGGAAAGAGAATTTCATTTTCGCCTTGAGCGCCTCGCGTTGCGCGAAGTTGTCGAGCACGCCGAGGGTCGTGCTGGCGATGGCGGCGAACATTTCGGGGATGCCCGCATCTTCGACGTGGATGTGCAGCCCGTCGAACTTGGCGTGGACGCCTGAGAGGTTGATGGGGCCGCGCGTGCTGTAGACGGGCTTCGTCGTGCCGACGCAGAACGCGCCGAAGTCGCCGTTGGTGGAGAAGTGCGTGCCGAGATGGTCGGTGAGCTTGAGACCCCCACGGTCGCGCGAGCGCAGCAGTATCTCGGTCGTGCCGAGCGTGCCGCCCGCGAGGAAGACGAGCGGCGCGCTGACGGTCTTCTTGTTGCCGTCACGGTGATCGCGATAATTGACTTCGTAGCCGCCCGCGATTTGCTTGATGTCGCGCACTTCGGCGAGCGGCGAGAGCGAGACGCCCTTGGTCGGGTCAGAGAGGAGCTTGGCATAGAGTGTCTTATTGAGCGTGTGGCGCGCGGCGGGCAGACAGCCCAGGACGCAACGCCCCTGCCGCTCGCAGAAAGTGTGGTTCTTAGCGGCCTGACTTTGCGCGCCCTGATCCGGGTCGTATTCGATAACCGAGAGATCGAGCGGCTCCCATTTCATCTGAATGCCGAGTTTCGGCGACGACAATTTTGCGGCATCTCGTAGGGAGCGAGCGCGGTCGAGGTAGAGGTAATCGTCGTCCGTCAGATTGGTCACGTCCCGCCCGGGCAGCGGAATCTTGGTGACGACCTTGCTGAGCTTGCCGCGAAAGTCCTCCATCCACTTGAGCGCCGTCTGGTACTCCGGGTCGCCGAGGTTGAGGCCGATGCCCTGCAAGACTTCCGCTTGCGGGCGCACGGTCACGTTCGAGTAGATGAGCGAGCCGCCGCCGACGCCGCTGGCCGTCAGGATGTCGGCCTGCTTGAACATGGAATACTGGTAGAGTCCTTCTTTGTTGAACTGGCTACGCACGCTCGCAAAAAAGTCGAGCATCCCGTCCTTGTGGTTCGGGCGCGGCCAATACTGCACGGGCATCGGTGGGTTCTGCTTCTTGGCCCAGACAGGGATCGGCTCTTTGCCGCCGACGGGCGGCTGTCCCAGTTTTTCCGGCGTGACCCAGAACGTGCCGCGCTCCAGCATTAACACTTTCTTACCCTTGGCGGCCAGCTTGGTGGCGGCGATGGTGCCGCCGAAACCTGTCCCGATCACAATCGCGTCAAAGTTCATGGGCATGACAGTCGCTCCTTAGTTAATGGTTCTCATCGAAAGAATGATGAGGCCGGGTGGCATGTTTGGCTGCTGGCGAAGTAAGCAGCCGGTAGCGTTTTGCTGTCCGGGGCGGCGGATGAGGCCAAGAACAGCAGGCGACAAACTGCGGGACTTCAACAGTCACTTGAATCTGTCTAGCGAAGTCTGTGGTGGCGACCGACCCAAGAACTCGACAGCTCGCCAGTTAAAGTATCAATAGGGACTGACGCACAGCCTCGTGGTGTAGCGCGAGGAAGAAAGGTTCACCACACGGGACTTTCGATAAACGGCAGACTTGAAATTTCAAGCAGGGCAGCAGCGCGGCGGCTGCCTTTCGGTTAGAGTGCTCGGTGACAGGCGCACTCTATGCCCGCGGCGGTGGAGTGTCAAGGCTTTCTTCGTCAGCCTAAAGCACCGCCCGCACTGTTGCGTACACAAGGCCGCTGACTATCGCCCCGACAGCGACGTGCGCAACATCTCTCTTCAACAGGACGATGAGGAGGAAAGAGGCCAGCGCGATACAGACGCTGACGACATCAACCAGCGCTTCCGGCACGAGCGCGAGCGAGACCACGAAGATCACGCCCACGACCGCCGCACTCGCACCGGCCAAAAATGCTTGTACCCAACGGTTATTGCGCACCTGCTCGATGTAACCAGCGCCGGCTAAGACAAAGACAAAGGACGGTAGAAAAACGAAAAAGGTGGCGATAATTGCCCCCGGAATGCCGCCCGCGACGTAACCCGCGAATGTGGTGAAGAGCATGAACGGCCCCGGCGTCGCCACACTCAGGGCCACACCATCAAGGAGTTGCCCGGCTGTCAGCCAGTGATACTCATCGACCGCGCCGCGCTGTAGGAAGATCAGCGAAGCATACGCGCCGCCGAAACTGAACAGCCCCGTCTTAAGAAACAGCCAAGCCATTTGCAACCAACGCGAATCGGCGAGCGCAAAGCCCAAACTTAGCCCGCCGATAAAAACCGGCATCGTTACGGGCGGTCGCCGCGGTCGTGGCCAGCCCTCTTTGATCAGCAGATGCAGGAGACCGGCTGCTAATAGGATGACGAGAAAGTTGATGCCGGCAAAGCGCAGCCCGACGATAGCGCCGACAAGGAGTGCGGCCAGGAGTGGGGTTTTAATCGCCGCTTTGCCCAGCTTAATAATTCCGGCGGCAATAATACCGAGCACAGCGGGCTTGAGGATAAACAACGCATTATTAACCTGCGGGAGGCTCCCGTAAGTCACGTAGAGCCAGCTTAGCAAAATCATGATCCCTGCCCCGGGGATGATGAAGGTGAGACCGGCGAGTATGCCGCCGATCACACCGCGCTTGAGGTAGCCGACATAGATAGCAAGCTGCAACGCTTCAGGGCCGGGCAGCATGTGGCAGAAGCCCATGATCTTGACGAAGCGATCCTTCGAGAGCCAGTGCTTGCGCTCGACCATGTGGTTGAACATCATCGTGATTTGCGCGACGGGGCCGCCGACGTTAATGAATCCCAACAGCAGGAAGTAGAGGAAGACCTCGCGCCACGCGGGCATGCGGTGGTCTTCATCAGTCGCTATCTCTCCAGCCTTTTTGTCATCACTCGCAGTCGTGTGCATCTGCTTCTCCTACGGCGCACGTATGAGTCAACTTCACTGCTCAGCTTTTTCTCCGCCCGGTGCTTTTCTTCTTTTCAGATGTACCTCTGTCTTTACTGAGCAGCGCATACAGGCCGTCGAAAAAGATGTTCGCTTGCTGGATGCGCTTCCGATCATCCTTCAATAGTTCGCCGAGACCATGAACAACCGCGTTGAGTCCTGCCGCCTCGGGCCGGTTAAATTTATTGTCTTTGAGATCGATGTCGTGAACGATCTCTGCTAGTTCAGCGAGGGCCTGATCTCCGCCCAAGCTGAACCGCTTGATCATCGTCTCGAACGTGCAGTCCTCACCGTGATGCGTCAGTTCCGCGCCGAACATGTCGAACGGAATCCCGCCCGCGCCGGTAACAAGTTGCCATGTTACCTAGATACTTCCACCCCTGGCCGTCATCATAGCGTAAAACCAAATCCACCTCCACACTTGTGCCAGCCTCAGAAGGCGCAGTCAACCTAACCCAAGCTGTCTCTGAAGTGATTGCTGCCGTACCGCTGATTGCCGCCTTAAATGCGGAGCGGGAAGAT
>JANMAD010000457.1:0-17617 GCA_031359515.1 Acidobacteriota bacterium
CTCGAACGAGGTGCGTGTGCGCGTCGAAGGCTCGAAGAAGAGATTGATGACGGTGCGCCCGCGCAAGGTCGGCACTTTCTTGATCTCGCGTTGCGAGATGGCGCGGAACGTCTCGGCCGTGTCCAGCACATGCACGATCTCTGCGGGCGCAAGTTCGCGTATGCCAAGCAGGTCTTTGCGCGCGAGACTCGCACGCGGCGACTCGCCCGTTGCTCCCTCTTCCCGCTCAGCCTTCTCGCGCATCACTGCTCCGGCTCAACACAGATACTAAAAAGGCGACCCTGCAAGGTCGCCTCCGCTCATTCGCCTTCGGTCGGTCGCTCCACGATGGCGACGCCTTCTTCGCCGTCAATGTCATCGAGCATCACCTTGATGATCTCGCTCTTCTTCGTCGGCACGAACTTGCCGACGTAATCGGCCTGTATCGGCAACTCGCGATGCTCCTTCCCGCGATCCACCAGCACAGCCAACTGCACACGGCGCGGGCGGCCGAAATCAATCAGCTGATCGAGCGCGGCCCGGATCGTGCGCCCGGTATACAGCACGTCGTCAATCAGGATGATGTTGCGATTATCCACGCCACCCGGCAGATCAGTCCGGCGATTCACAATCGGGTTCGTGCCGACAGTGGTCAGATCATCGCGATAGAGCGTGATGTCCACGACGCCGGTCGGTGGACGTTGCCCTTCGAGGTCTGCGATCTTATCCGCCAGCCGTTCCGCCAGAGGCACACCGCGTCGCTGCACACCGACCAAATAGAGATCGTCCGCCCCGTGGTTCTCTTCTACAATCTCAGACGCCAACCGTGCCAGCGCACGATTGATCCGCGCGCTGTCCATGATCCTTGCCTTCTCGACGAATTCCATTGGCTGCGGATACTAACAAAGCATGTAGCGTGTGACAAGGGAGAGGCAGCAAGAAAACAGCAGTGACGAGTGACAAGTAGCGAGCGACAAGTTAGAATCCCGCTCCGACTTATCACCCATCAACTGTCGCACGTCACTGCTTCTAAATGCTCTATCGCTCCATTGTGCGCCCCTTACTGTTTCGGTTTGAGCCGGAAGCGGCGCACGAACTCGCCTTGCACACTTTGTCGCTTGCGCTCGGCACTGACGCGGCACGGCGGGCAGCAGCACAACGATTTCGCCGTTCACCGTTCGGGCCGTTGCAGCGATTCGGCTTGACGTTTAATAACCCGGTGGGCCTGGCGGCGGGCTTCGACAAAAACGGCGTGCTGGTTCAGCAACTCGCCGCGCTCGGCTTTGGTTGCATAGAGGTCGGCACAGTTACACACCAGCCGCAGCCGGGCAACGCGCGCCCGCGTCTGTTTCGGCTGCCGCAGGATCGCGCGTTGATTAACCGGCAAGGGTTTAATAATGATGGCGCAGCTGCGCTCGCAATGCGCTTGCACACGGAGCAACATCCCGCGTGCGTGCTGGGCATCAACATCGGTAAGAGCCGCGTCGTTGAAGTGGCGGATGCGATTCCTGATTATCTGGCGAGCTTCGAGTTGATCTGGCCGCACGCGGACTATATTACCGTCAACGTCAGTTCGCCGAACACGCCCAACTTGCGCGAGTTGCAACGCGCCGACGCGCTCGCCGCATTGCTGGCCGCATTGCAGCGACGCAACCATGAGCTTGCCGCAACGCACACACGGCAAGTCGTCCCACTGCTCGTCAAGGTCGCGCCTGATCTGGATGTGCCTGAACTTGAAATGATCGTTGACGTAGCTCGACGCACAGAGTTTGCCGGCATCATCGCGACTAATACGACAACGAGCCGCGCACACTTGCGCACGCCCGCGCGCATCGTCGAGGCTTGTGGCGCGGGCGGCTTGAGTGGTGCGCCGCTTGGTGCGCGCTCGAATGAAATTATCGCCACGCTCTACCGGCTCGCGCGCGGCTCGCTCACGATCATCGGCGTCGGCGGTATCTTCAATGCGGCGGACGCATGGGCCAAGATTTGCGCCGGCGCGAGCCTCGTGCAACTCTACACGGGCTTCATCTATGAAGGCGTCGGCATCGCACGCGACATCAACGAAGGTCTCTCGCGCCTTGTCCAACAAAACGGCTTCCGCACGCTCGACGAAGCCATCGGTTGCAAGAGCGGTTAGCTGTTAGCTGTTAGCTTTTTGCAGCCGGCCCATGTTGTGCGATTAAATGCGCGGCGCGAGTGGGCGCAAGTTTTCGGCTAACAGCTAATCGCTAACAGCTTCTTATGAACGACAAACTGATCATCGCGCTTGATGTGAATAGCGTCGGCGAAGCCCGCGAGTTGGTAAGTAAGTTGCGCGGGCATGCGGGCATGTTCAAAGTCGGCTCGCAGTTGTTCACGGCGGCCGGCCCTGCTTTCGTGCGCGAGATCGTGGCGGGGGGCGGGCGCGTGTTTCTTGATCTGAAGTTTCACGACATCCCGAATACGGTCGCGGCGGCGTGCCGCGAGGCGGTGCGACTCGGCGTCGCCCTCTTTAACGTGCATGCGGCGGGGGGCGGCGAGATGCTGCGGCGCGCGGCTGAGGCAACGGCGGAGACGGCTGCGCGTGAGAACCTGTCGTGCCCTCATTTGATCGCCGTCACCGTGTTGACGAGCAGCGACGCGGCGACGCTCGCCGAGATCGGCGTGAATGAAGCACCTGCGGCGCAGGTGACGCGGCTCGCCCGGCTCACGGCCGCATGTGGGCTTGACGGTGTGGTCGCTTCGCCGCACGAGATCGCGGACGTGCGCGCCGCCGTCGCACAACGCGACTTTCTCATCGTCACACCGGGCGTGCGTCCGTGCGGGCAAGGCTATGGCGATCAAAAGCGAGTCATGACGCCGGCTGAGGCCGTGCGTTTGGGCGCTGATTATCTCGTCGTTGGGCGCGCGATCTTGCACGCCCCCGATCCGTTGCGTGCGGCGGAAGAGATCGGCAGAGAGATGTTGAGCGCGAGTATGGATGTGAAGATTGTGAGTTGAACTGCTGTAGTTGGTTAGTTGCAAATAGCCTATTCTTAGTTCTTCATGCTGCCTGCTCGCATGCCTCGCGCAGTGGAATCTGGTAACATCTCATTCCCCGAACGCATCTTTTAGGAACAGTTTGGGCGTGTGCGGCGTGTAACGTTATGCCTGTCGCGTGCGCGCGTGTGCGGGTGAGTGAACTTTGAGGCCGCGATAAAGGGGAAGCGACTGTTGCAGCGAAGAGGCCGCCTGCTGTCGGCACTGACAATTTTATTCTGCCTCTGCGCCACCGCTATACGAGCGCAGCAGCCGAACGCAGGCGCAGACACCGCGCCCACGCGCACGCCTTCATATCAGGTCGGCGAAAAGCTAACCTATTCCGTCTCCTTCTCGACTTTCGCGCCGGCCGCCTACGTTGAATTGTTCGTCGCCGGTCGCGGTACTTATTTCAACCGCGCGGGCGTCGAACTACGCGCACACGTCGCCACCGTCGAGGCCGCACGCGCCGCGCTCTATTCGATTAATAACGACTACGTCGCATACGTGGAGCCCACAACCGGACTGCCCTTCCACACGCAACTCAACAAGCGCGCACCAGATGCGCCCGCAAGCGTGACTAGTGGCTCATTCGACACTGACACGAGCATCATCAATGCTGGTATCACCACTGAGGACAGTGCGCCGACGACATTCGATTTCTTGTCGGCACTCTTCTACCTGCGCTCACTGCCGCTTGCGCCCGGCGCGAGCTATCCGCTCAGCGTGCAGAACGGCGCGACGCAGTATCAAGCCGAACTGCGCGTGACGGGCCGCGAGACGGTGAAGACGCCGGCCGGTTCTTTCAACGCGATTGTCGCGCAAGTGCGCGTGGCGAAGGATGCAACGGCGAACAATCTGCGCACACGCATCTACTTCACGGACGATGCGCGCCACTTGCCCGTGCTATTCAGCGTGCGCCTGCCGGTGGGGGAAGTGCGCGCCGAACTGGCGAGCGTGGAAACGGTCGAGCCATCGCTGCCACCCACTATCGCCGCTGTCGAGCCGACGCCCACGCCGCGCCCTACGCCGACGCCCATCCCTAGGCCGCGCGACATCACGCCTAAACCGCTCACCGATCTGCCCTTCAAGATCGGCGAGCAGTTGAGTTTCAACTTTTATCTGGGCGCGGCCACACAGCCGGTCGGCACGGCCAATTTTCAGGTGCGCCAGCGCGGGAAGTTTTTTAACCGCGACGGCATATTGCTGAGCGCGGTGCTGTTCACAACCCCGGCCGGACAACGCCTGTTCCCCGTCAACGACAAAATTGATGCCTACGTTGACGCAACGACGCTGCTGCCCTTCCGCACGGAGTTGCGCGTGCAGGAGGGCAACCACCGCGTGCAGGGCGTGGTCACCATCGATCAGGAGCGCGGCACGGCCATTGTCACCGACGGCAAGCCGCTTGAGATTCCGGTCGGCACGTACGACTGGGTCTCCGTCCTCTACGCGCTCCGCTCGTTCGACCTGACACCGCCCAAGCGCAATGCCGTCTCGCTGCTCATCAACAAACGCCCGCGCACGCTCTTCATCACCGCGCTCAAACGCGAGACCATCGAACTGGGCGGGCAACGCATCCCCGCCGTCCAACTTTCGCTGGCCACCGATGAGGCGCAAGACAGCCAACTCGCCTTACGTCTCTGGGTCAGCCTCGACCGTCGCCGTCTGCCTCTGCGCCTGACGGCAACTACCCCCATCGGTCAAGTCCGCGCCGACCTCGCGATTATTCCCTTGACGCAGCAATAAGGCAGCCGCTCTCGCGTGCCTAATTATTTTTGCCCGGCGCTCGCTTTTTACTTGAAATGAAATTGAAATCTGTTTTCAATTCCGCTATACTGTCGGCGGAGTGCTGGTTCACTCCTTTGGCAATCATCTTTCTTGAAAGGCATGCGCCCGGCGCTGAAAGCGTTATGAGTGCAATCACACACGACTTAGCAATCCCCGTCCCGTTAGAGTTTGCGGCGCGCACGCGGCCCAGCACGACGAGTTTGCACACACTGCCGCATGGCCAGAAGGCGCGTGTGGTCGCGGTGAATGGCGCGGGCGCGGTGACGCGGCGACTGATGGAGATGGGCGTCGTGCCGGGAGCGCGCGTCAGTATCGTCAAGGTCGCCCCGCTTGGCGACCCGATTCAGGTGCGCGTGCGCGGTTATGATCTCGCGTTGCGCCGCGCTGAAGCGCAGACGATCAGCGTCGTGCTCAGCGACAACTGAGACGCAGACGATTAGCGAATCGTGAAGCGTAAGTCGTGAATAGAAGAGATCAGCTTTTATCTATTCACAACTTACGCTTCACGATTCGTTGTTTTAATCAGCACCAGCTTTATGAACTCTCTGCCTTCCCTGTCCGAAATTCCCGCTGCTGCCTCAACGCAAGCGCGGGCGCTGCTGGTGGCGCTCGCCGGTAATCCCAACGCGGGCAAGACAAGTCTCTTCAACGCGCTCACGGGTCTGCGCCAGAAGGTCGCGAACTATCCGGGCGTGACGGTCGAGCGCAAAGAGGGCGTGTGGCCGCTCGCGCATGATGGCACGCCGCCCGCGCGTTTGGTCGATCTGCCCGGTCTCTACAGCCTCGATGCGACTTCGCTCGACGAGCGTATTGCGCGCGACATTATGTTGGGCGTGGCGACGGTCAGTCCTGTGCCCGACGTGATTGTCGCGGTCGTGGACGCGACTAACCTTGAGCGCAACCTTTATCTCGTCACGCAGATTATGGAGACGGGCCGCCCGCTCGTCATCGCGCTGACGATGATCGATTTGGCGGAGCGACGCGGCATTGAGATTGATGCCGCACAGTTGAGCCGCGCGCTCGGTGTGCCGGTTGTGCCGGTCGTGGCCAAGCAGCGGCGCGGACTCGATGCGTTGGCGGCGGCCGTTCTCTGCGCGGCCGACGTGGTGTGCGCAAGCAATGCGGGCTGGCGGTTGTCGGAAGCGGCTGAGCGCGAGTTGCTGGCGTTGACTGGCGACAACGATAACGGTACGACAAAGGATCATATCGCGTTGCCGGCCGCCGCCGGTGCGCGGCGACATGCGGCGCTGGTCGATCTATACGCCGATGAGTTGCCGGCGGAAGCGACGCGGCAGCAGGCGATCAAAGATGCGCGTGCGCGGCTGGAGGCAACGAACCCGACGTGGTGGCAAGAGCCGCTCGTGGCGCGCTATGATTGGATCGAGCAGGTGGCGCAGGGTGTGGTGCGGCACAAGCGCAATGAGCAAACGCAAGTCACGGATCGCATTGACGCTTTTGTGACGCACAGATTCTTCGGCCCCGTGATCCTGCTCGTCGTGATGATCATCGTCTTCCAGACGATCTTCTCGTGGGCGCAGTTGCCGATGGACTTGATTGACCATGGTTTCGGCACGCTCGGCGACGCGGTGCGGCTGCACATGTCGCCGGGGCTGTTAACCGATCTCCTCGTGGACGGCGTGATCGCGGGCGTCGGCGGCGTGCTGGTGTTCCTGCCGCAGATTCTGCTGCTCTTCTTCTTCATCGCGCTGTTGGAAGATAGCGGCTACATGGCGCGGGCCGCGTTTTTGATGGATCGGCTGATGCGCGGAGTGGGCTTGCACGGCAAGGCATTCATGCCTTTGCTCAGCAGTTTCGCGTGCGCGATTCCGGGCATCATGGCGACGCGCACGATTGAGCAGCCGAAGGATCGTCTGGCGACGATTTTGATCGCGCCGTTTATGAGTTGCTCGGCGCGTTTGCCGGTCTATACGCTGATGATCGCGGCGTTCTTCACGGGACGGAAAGTTTTCGGCGTCGTCTCGGTCGGCGTGCTGATCATCATGGCGATGTACTTGTTGGGGATCGTCGTGGCGATCTGCGTGGCGTGGGTCTTGAAGCATACGATCCTGAAATCGCCGCCGCCGCCGCTCGTGCTGGAGTTGCCGCCGTATCGCATGCCGAGCGTCGGCAACATCGCGCAGACGATGCGCGCACGCGCGTGGATGTTCGTGCGCCGTGCGGGCACGGTCATCCTCGCCATCTCGATTCTGCTCTGGGTGCTGGTCACTTTTCCGCGCTTGCCTGCGCCGACAACCCGGAGCGCGCAGCCGACGCCAACTAACTCAAGTGAACAGGCGCGCCAGCCGGACAATGTGTCGCATGATCAGGGCGAGCAGATTCGGCAGAGTTTCGCGGGGCGGCTTGGCCGTTTGATCGAGCCGACCATCGCGCCGCTCGGTTTCGACTGGCAGATGGGCATCGGTCTCATCTCTTCGTTCGCGGCGCGCGAGACGTTGGTCTCGACTTTGAGCATCGTCTATAACGTCGGCGACGGGGACACGGGCGACGGCTCTGGCTCGCTCATCGAAGCGGTGCGCAATGCGCGCCGGCCCGATGGCAGCAAGGCTTGGACGCCGCTCGTCGCCGTCTCGATGATGGTCTTTTTCGTGCTCGCGTGTCAGTGTATGTCCACCGTCGCCATCGTACGGCGCGAGACGAACTCGTGGCGTTGGCCGCTCTTCATGGTCACGTACATGCTCGTGCTGGCCTACATCGCTTCGTTTGTCACTTATCAGGGCGGACGGCTGCTGGGCTTCAGCTAATTATGCCTGGCTCTCTGCGAGAGATGGTTGGTTGCTATGTTGGTTGATTGGCAAGACATCGCGGTGCTGTTGATCGTGCTGGCGGCGCTCGCTTACGTCGGGCGGCGTGGCTGGGCGCGTGTGCGCTCGATGCGCGTGCGGGGCAGCACGGATGCTGCCTGCGCGACTGGCTGCGGCAGTTGCAGTTCGGCGGGGGCGATAACTGCGCGTCCGGCCAGCGCTAACATCGTGCAGATCGAACGCACGGGCGGACGCCGCCCGGTGGCACGCTGAGCAAGCGCGAGCCATAGCATGTCCGACAAGAGCAAGCGGAGGGATCACCTGATCCCTCCGCTTGCTCTTCTGCGTTTGCCGAATGGTGCTATGCGTTGGCAACAGAGAGGCGTTGTCAATGCCCGTGTCCTAAAGCATCAGCCCCACGGCGTCCTTTTGGCGGCCGCCGTGGGGCTGATAGTTGGTTAATGCAAGTTGTTGCTTACTGTTGGTCGGGGTGCTTACCCGCCACAGTCCCCTTGCCGGTTAATGACGGTGGGTTGGTTAAGCCCTCGATGTTGACAAAGAAGCTAAAACTGCCGCCGCGCACCACGCCGATGACGAAGTGTACGTCGAGGCTCGCGCCGTTTGCGATGGGCGGGCCGGTCGTCACCACCAGACTGGAGTTGAGACCGCCGCCGTTGGGTTGCGCGGGCGTCGGTGACTTCTCCACTATCGTGCCGCGCACGGTCAGCGCGCCGCGACTGGTGGTGACCGCAAAGTCGCTGCTATCCAACTGGCGCAGGTCGGCCTGCGCGGGGTTGGAGTAGCCGGGACTGTTCAGTGTCGTGATGTCCACGATGCGGAAGCGCAACGCTGTGACCTGTGCGCCGGTTGTGTTGGTGAACCGCCGCCGGATGTCGAGCGTGCCCAAGGGCGACAACGTCTCACTCCCAACGACGGGCACGGCCGAGCGCACGCGGTTCGGGCTGGCCGTGGATGCGTTGTTCGGCTCGATCAAGCTGGCCTTGATCGTGGCGTTGCGCTGCGTCGGGCTGGCTAGATTCTCCGGCCCCGGCGCGCCAAGGCCGGATTGCGTGCCGCCGTAGCTTGCGCCATCGGTGGCCACGAAGGCAAAGTCGTTGGCGTTGTTGCCCGTGTCTTGCGGGTTGCCGGTCGCCTGCTTGCGGACGTAGGCGTACTGCCCGTTCGCCGTGCCGGTGGCAGCGAGGCTCGTACCCTCGCCGAACAGCGTGGGCAGCGTGCCCGTCTGCCCGGCGAAGCTGACGCCGTCCACGCGCGTCCCGACGTTATAGTTACCGTTAAGGTTGGCCGAGTTGAACAGGGCAAGGGCCGTGTTGTCCGGGATGTCCGTGGTGAACGTCGCGTTCGGCATGGCGTAGGTGCCGAGGCTGTAGCCTGTGCTGGGCGTCGAGTTGGCGAGCAGGTAATGCCCGCGCGCGGGAATGATCGTGCCGTTCGGGATCGTGCCCACGATGCTGGCGATTGTGCCGGCCGCATTGAGCGCCGCCACAGACCAACCAGGCGACGCATCCGAAGCATTGATCGTAAAGGGCGCACTGCTCAGGTTGGCGATCTCGATGTACTCGTCTTGCGCCCCGGCCGACCCGCGCTCGCGGAACTCGCTGATGGCGAGCGTGACGGATGCAGTCGGCTGGCCAACCGTCACCGTGAACGAGCAGGTTGCGCCGCCCGCGCCTGTGACCGTCACCGTCGTTACGCCGGACGGGAAGAACGTGCCCGAAGCCGGACTCGCGCCGACCACGCCGCACGCGCCAGTCGCGGTCGCAGCCGGGTAGTTGACCACCGCGCCTGCCTGACTCGGATCAGCCGGCACGACGATGTTCGCCGGGCAAGTGAGCGTGCAGGACTGCGTGTTGCAGACGGGCATCGCCGTCGTGATGTTGAGTGTCCAACCGCCGGTCATTGTGCCGACATCCGTCGCCGCATCATCCACCACGTACAGACTCCACGTGCCGTTCGCGCTCGTGCCGTTGAAGACGGAGGCGAAGGTCGCAGTGCCGGCCGTGCCCGGACTCTGATACGGCGCGGCCGGGGCGGGAGCCGGGAAACCGTCGCCCGTGCCATAGTTCGTCGGTTTGAATGTGCCGGACGCGGGCGCGCCTGTGCCGGGGATGACGACGGCGGCGTCGTCGTCCAGCGTGTAGTTGATGTTTACCCAATCAGTGCCGCCGATCACGTCTGACAGGATGATGAACGACTGGCCGCCGGGGCCGACCAGCAACATGTCCACGTCGGACGGGAAGGTGTGATTCAGGTTGTTCAGCCCCACCGTCACCTTCGAGATAGTCCCGCTCAACCCTGACACGACGATGTTCGACGGGTAGGGCGTGGCCGGCGCTCCGCCCGTAGCGCCTGTGCCGGTCGCCGGGATCGTGATGCTGGCGGTGTTACTAAACGCCTGCGGCGCGCCCGCCGCGGTGGTGCCCACCGGGAAGGTGAACGTGACGGGCGTAAGCACGGTCGCGCCATCTTGCAGCGCGAGCGTTGCGGTGATCGTGCCGCCGCACGCGACGTTGGTGGTAAAGGTGAACGGACGAGCGACGGACGGGCCGTTGCTCACCACAACACCGTAGCTCTGCGGGGCGGACGGATTGAGTACACCGCCGGTGGCTTGCAACGTGCCGACGAGGTTCGTCGTGTTGCTGCCGCCGGTGTTGATGACCGGGAAGTTGACCGTCACGATCTCGTTCGGGTCAATCGCGTTATTCGCCGGGCTGATGCTCTCTGCCGTGATCACCGGCGGCGGCGCGGCCGCGATCTGTGCGCCGCAGCAGACGAACTGCGTGTTGATCTCCAGCGTGACGCAGCCGATAGTGCCCGTGTCTATGCTGGCGTTGTCCACCACGTGCAACTTCCACGTGCCGTTGGCCTGCTTGCCGTTCAAGGCGGCGAGCGAGCCGTCGGGCTTGAAGCTGCCGGCGAATGGAGGCGTGCCGGCGGCGATGGTTGTGGCCGCTTGGTCGTCGAAGATGGTCGGCGTGCCGGTGCAATCGTTCGCGCCCGTGCCGTAGTTCGCGCCCGAGCCGCCACGATTATTTGCCAGCGCGATGCTCGTGCCGTCCGGATGGACGAGCGAGATGATCAAGTCGCTATCGAACGTGTGGTTCAAACGCACGCGCACGTTGATGTCGCTGATCGCGACCGTGTCGGGCACAGTGATGGGCACGTCAACACCCGTCGGCACGTTGTCGGGGATCGGCACGGCGACCGGGCCGCTCGTGCGCGTGATCTGCGAGAGTGTGCCGACCGTGAAAGTAAAGGTGCGCGTGCCGAAATTGGTCGCGCCGTCTTGTAGTTGCAACGTAGCCGTGACCGTGCCGCCGCAGGTGGCGTTGACGGTGAAAGTGAAGGGCCGCGTGACGGCCGGCTGGCCGGCGACGACTGCACCGTAGTTCTGCGGGCCCGACGGGTTGGTGACGCCGCCGGTCGCTTGCAGCGTGGCGACGAGATTAGTGGTCGAGGCACCGGAGCCGCCGTTGTTGAGCAGTCCGAAGTTGACCGTCACGATCTCGTTCGGGTCGAGCGTCATGTTCGAGTTGCAGCTATCGGCCGTCACCGCCGTCGTGCCGGCGATGATGTTGCTGAGCGGCGTCAGCTGTATATTCTGCGTGGTCGTATTGCCGAGCGTGACGTTGACGTTGGGCACGGTGGCCGTGACGTAGCCGGGCGCGGAGACGGTCAGTGTAACCGTGCCCACCGCCATCGGATCGATACTATAGACACCGCTCGCGTTGGTCGCGCGGCCGAAGCCGTTCGACGCTTGCACGTTGGCGGCCGGGATGGGCACGCCGGTCGGGGCGCTCGTCACCGTGCCGGTCAGGATGCCCTTCTGCACGGGCGCGCAGGTGCCGAACTGGAACTTGCCGATGCGCGTGTGCCAAGGGGCGGTCGTGTTGCCGGGTTCGGTGCTGACAGGGTAATACTCCTGCGTGTACCAGAAGGTACAGTCGTCGGTCGGGTCAACCGTCAGATCGCTGTAGTCGCCCCAACGCCCGGAGGTGCTGGTCTGTGAGCCGCCGCCCGCGACGAGCGTCTGCTCGCCCTGCGCGAGACTGCCCGCCGGGTCGCCGAAGAGCCGACCGGCGTAGCGGACGGACGGGAACGTGGTCAAACTCGACGCCGTATAACCGACGGCGAGACTGCCCGAGTTGTTCACTGCCGCGCTGCCCATCCAACGATGATCGGTGTCGCCCGTAGCGCCGGCCATCGTCGCCTGCTCCTGCACCGCCCACGAGGCCGCAGCCGAACTGCGATCCAACTCGTAGTAGCGCACGCCTGCGCGGAAGGACGGATTCGTGGCCGCGTTGACTGTGTGGTTTAAGACCAGCGCCTCGCGGTTGCCGAAGTTGCGATAGGCAAGGCGGAACATCAGGCGGTCGCTGATCACGTCGAGGAAACTGCCGGCCGTCGCCGGGGGCGGCTGCGGCACGACGTTGCGCGAACCAGAAGGCACTTCGCGCGGATCGAACGCGGCGACGGCAAGCGGGCTGCCCGTGCGCTCGGTGAGCGTCGAGTTGGCCGGCGTGGCGAAGTCCGCGTGGAAGTCGAAGATGCGCAGACTGTCGGTGCGCCCGCCGCCGTCCTCGTCCGCGTCGAACTGCATGATCGTGTTCGGCGTACCGGCAGGTGGCGGGATGAAGCCGTCCATGTCGGCCGGCAACATGCCGCCGAACAGACAGGCAGCGGGGCAGCCTTCGGCTTTGTCGAAATAGATGAAGCTGGCGGTCGGATCGCCGGCGAGCATCTTGGTGCGGTCAAAGGCGAACGCGCCCGAGCCGAGGAACTGCGTGCCGGCCTGATTGAACTGGTTGTCCGTCATGTAGTAGGCATCAGGCCAGACGCCGAAGTGCGGATAGTCGTTGAACTTGTTGTTCGGCATCATAAAATCGTAGAGATAATATGCGCCGGTCGGGTCGCTCGTCTTTGAGACGGCGATGAGTTGGTGATTATTCGGGTTCGCCACCGTGCAGAACTCGGAGATGATCCAGCGATCCGCCATTTGATCGTAGAGCACGATGGGGTCGCCACTGTCATTGTTGGCGCAAGGGCCGGGAATGGTCGCGAAGAGTGAACCGAGCGTGGCGATAGCTGTGCTCGGCACGCCTGTGCGCGAGAAGATACGGAAGGTGGAGTTGACCGATTGGACGAAGTGGTTCGGGCCGATCTCGCCGTTCGTGTCGGGCGGCAAGAAGCCTTGCCCGGCCGCGATGGTGTCCGCGATGGAGATGCCCTCGAAGCTCACGCCCGGGGTGGGCAGCACTTGCGGCGCGAGGCCGTTCGTTTTGTCGCCGGGCACACGCGCGAGCGCGGCGTCGGGCGCAGTCTTCGCATTCTCGTCAAACGTGCGGATGCGCTCGCGGTTCATCTCATTCTTCTCGATTAGCCCATCGCTCAGCATCCGCCCAACGCGGTCGTTCAGCAATTGCCCGACGGTTTTGTCGCCGTCCGCTTGCTTTTCGCGGCGTTGCTCTAGCAACTCTTCGCGGTCTTTGAGTACGCCGCTCGCGGCTGTTTTTTTACTCTTACCCGCCTGCTGCTTGGCAAGCTCGCGCACGGGCGCGGACTCGCCGAAGTTGACGGCGCGCATCAGCCACGGGTTCGCGCCCATGATCGGCGTGCCTTCGCCCTGCGGCGTCACAGCGCTGCCAGTCGTGGGAGACGCCGGCCGGGCTGATTTACCATTCTTCGTTGCGCCGGTGAGCGGCGGTAAGACAAGCGCCGTGAGGAACAGCGCGGCGGTCAAACAGAGCACCAATAACTTTCGCATGCTGAAATTCTCCTTCGAGGGGTTTAAGGGCGACTAGCGTTCATTCCCGCGCCGTCACGCTCCGCTAACCTGTTGCCCGGAAAGCAACGGGGCCGCATAGCGGGGTCATGTTGCCTCTGCTCTTTGCCCGGCAACTATCGCAATGTCTTCTGGGGAATGATAAAGCGGCAGTTTCATGGATGGCAGAGATGTCGGTTTCGTTCAGTGATCAGCGCGGGCCCGCTGATCGGGCCATCGGGAGCGCGCCATTGAGAAGGGGGGCGTTAAGTTGCGTTACTCAAATCAGGTGTGGTTGTTACCGGGCGCGGGGCACACTTCGAGGTCAAGCAAGTCAACGTTGGACAGGGATGAAGCGCTGTGCGTCTCGGGCCGGGGGTTAGCCACGTGATCAGTCCTTAGAAATTATGAAACTGAAGTTGGTTGCAATTCGCGCGGTTGTGTTGAGGCGACTAACCACGCAGGTCGGATGTACTTAATGCCAGTCGCCTATCTACTAAGTCCGATAGTAACGGCGGGCACTATAACTGCACCGGCCCGTTGCTGTCAACGTGCGCCAGCGAACATTAGTGGCGGCGGCGGCCACGGCACAGGGAGAGTTGTATCTGCGGTATTGGTGCGGTCATAATACGTGCGTGCCGCAAATAATCTTCAGTTTATCACTCGCGCTGGCGCTCGTGCTGCAAGGCGGCTCGTGCCGAAAGCAACAACACATGAACGACAACAACAGTGCGCACGTTGAGCGCAGCACCCCGCAACCCACGACAACGCCACGTTCTACGCCGGACACTACGCGTGTAGCGGAAGGATTATGGGGTGGGCAGCACATACGCCTCGAAGTCACCGCGACGGGGGCACGTATCGAGTTCGACTGCGGGCACGGCACGCTGGACGCACCGCTGACACTGCAAGCCGGTCGCTTCGACGTGGCCGGCACATACGTGCGCGAGGGTGGGCCTGTCCGCGTCGGCGGCGCGGAGAAGGGGCGGGCGGCGCGCTTCAAAGGTCAGGTCGAAGGCACGCGGATGACGCTCACGTTCGCGCTCGACGGCGCGGAAGGTGCAGGCGACTCGTTCACGCTCACACGCAACGAAGAAGCGCGCCTCTTCAAGTGTAAGTGAGCGCACTCACAAAGCGAAATTAAAGTTGATAAAACCGGCGACGCGCACTGGCTGGCCGTTGATGATCGTGGGTCTGAACTTCCAACGTCGCGCCGCATCCTCCGCCGCTCGCCGGAGCAGTTCGGGCCCGCTTGTGCGTAGCACCTCGGCGACTTCGCCTTTCTCATCAACCGTCAGAAAGACTAACACGCTGCCCGTGACGCGCGCCGCGCGGGCCTGTGGCGGATAACTCGGCGCAATCCGCTCCTTCGCTTTCGTGATTAAAATTGCGCCGACTTCGAGCGGTTGCGCGGGCCCGCTTGGCTTCGTGGCATCGGGCGCGGCCGGTTGTTTACTCGCCTCGGGTTGGGGCGTGGCGGGAGCGTTCGCTGGTGCGTTAGGTGCGCCCGTGCCGGCGGTTGTTGTTGGCGCTGTAGTCGCGCGCTGAGCGTTGGGCGTAGCGGTCGGGGCAGGGGTTGGGTTGGATGCAACGGGTGTTGGCGACGCGGCGGCGGGCGCGTTGTTCGCGTCGGTCTGTGGGCGCGTGCTCGTGGGCACGTTGCTGACGGTCAGGCGCGCGTTCGACCCGGCCAGACGCTGACGCGCGTCCGTTACTTCGCGTTGCCACTGCGTGCGCTCGCCCGTGTTGCGCGCCAGACGCACGCGCAAGCCCGCCGCCTCTTCGATCAACGCAGACGTTTCCAACGCCTGTCCGCTCTCATCGCGTAACTGCTTGCCTTGCGTGACGACGCGCTCGACGAGCGTGCGCAGGTGATCGAGATCGCTCGTGGCTTCGGGCGCGAGCGTTCCGTCCGTCACGTCGAGGCCGAGCGCGCGATAGCGTTCGAGATGTGCGCGCACGCCGTTGATCACTTGGCCGGAGAGCGCGAAATAGGCATGCGTCGCCGCTTCGCGTTGCGCTTGCCGCGCCGCGAACGTCTCGTTCAGCAACCCTTCGGCATACGCATAATCAGCCTGTTCCAGATAGACGCGCACGAGCAACACGAGCGCGATCTCGCGGACGGACTCATCGCCTTGGGCGCGCGTCAACGATTCCAACTCACTGCGCGCGGCCGGCAGATTGCCGACGGCTGCCAGTGCCCGCGCACGCCCGATGCGCTGCTGTACGTTGTCCGCGTCCGCCTGCACCAGATTCTGCCCGCGCACGCCGACGCCGCCGCACGCAAGCACAGCGAAGATGAGACTGATTGGAAAGATAAACAGCCGGGGGTGTGTAAGTCTGATTCCCTTCACCAGCAACGACTCCACAAAAGCAAAAGCGAGCATTCATGCTCGCTGGAAGGACTCCCTATGAGACGAGCCATTATCACCCTAGCAAGCAATTTTGATCAACCCAAGGGCGGCATTATTTCCCTATCGCGGCCGGCATAGCGGTCATGGTCGGGCGCGGCGTTTCGGCGTAACGGCACGCGGACGCTTCGGCGGCGCGACTGTCGCCGGCGCAAGGCTCTGCGAGATGCGCACGCGATAGGCCCGTGCCGCGCGCTTGATCGTTTCTTCGTCGAGCGTGAGCAAGCGCCGGTCGCGCATGACGACGCGCCCTTCGATGACGACCGTGCGCACGTCCGCCGCCTTCGTCGCGTAGACGAGATGCGAGTAGATGTTATAGCGCGGCGTCTGGTGCAGACTATCCAGATCGACAATGATCAGATCGGCGCGCCTGCCGGCTTCGAGCGAGCCGATCTCGCGCTCAAGATGGAGCGCACGCGCGCCGCCGCTGGTCGCCAGCGTCAACGCTTCGCGCGCCGTCAACACTTTCGGGTCGCCGCTAAATTCCTTGTGCAGCTTGGCCGCCGTGTCCATCTCTTCCCACATGTCGAGATCGTTGTTCGACGCTGCGCCGTCCGTGCCGAGGCCGACCGCGACACCCACCGCCAACATCTGCGGCACGGGCGCGACGCCCGACGCCAGTTTCATATTCGACTGCGGGTTATGCACCGCGCCGACACCCATGCGCTGCAAGACGCCGATCTCTTCTGCGGTTACATGAATCGTGTGCGCGGCGATGGTACGGTCGGAGAGGAAGCCTATTCGCGCCAGATAATCAACCGGCGACGCGCCGTGATCGCGCGTAATGTCGTCAACTTCTTTCTTCGTCTCCGCAACGTGGATGACGACGGGCGCACCCGTGCGATCAGAGAACTGGCGGATCGCGCGCAGATGTTCTTCCGAGACGGTATAGGGCGCGTGCGGCGCAATCGCCGGGGTAATGAGCGCGTGCCCGCGCCACTTCGCCACGTACTTGGCGGTGTAGGCCATCGCCTCTTCGTGCGTCTTGTTGTCCGCCACCGGAAAATCGATCACCGTCTCGCCCAGCACGCCGCGCATGCCGGCTCGCGCGGTCTCGTCGGCGATGGCGTCCTCGAAGTAGTACATGTCGCAATAGGTGGTTGTGCCGCTGCGAATCATCTCGGCCAAGCCGAGCCGCGTGCCGACGCGCACGAAATCTTCGGTCACGTTCTTCGCCTCGGCCGGGAAGATATAGTTCGTCAACCACTCGTTCAGATCGAGATCGTCGGCGAGGCCGCGAAACAACGTCATCGGCACGTGCGTGTGCCCGTTGATGAGGCCGGGCATAATGACGCGCCCGCGCGCGTCAATCGTCTCGCGCGCCGCATACTTGCGCGCGAGTTTATCGCTCGGCCCGACTTCGACGATGCGGCCCTCTCTCACCGCGACCGCGCCGTCCTCGATCACATCGCCTTGCTCATTCATCGTCACGACCGTGCCGCCCCGCACGAGCAGATCAATCCCCTTGGGCGCAACGGCGGCCCGCGCGTAGCCGAGCGGTTGCGCGATTAGTTGGCAGACGATTAAGAGTTGGATGACGGCGCGTGTGGCTTGTCGCAACATGTTCGGTGTGGCTGTCCTTCATGCAATGATTGGCTTGCTTTTGCGCCGGAGACTTTAGCAGAGATCAGGCGCACAGCAGAACAGGTCGCCGCAGCATGCTTGCTGTGGCGACCTGTGCTGTCTGGTTAGAGCGCGCCTGTACGCACCCGGTGTGTGTCCACCCTACTGCTTTATGGCAGGGCTTCAACATTGATGAAGAAGCGGAAGCTGCCCGACTGCTGCACGCCGAGGACGAACTGCACGTTGATGCTCGCGCCGTTCGCTATCGGTGTGCCCGCTGTGACGATGCCCGCCGTCTGACTTGAGTTCAAGCCGCCGCCGCTCGTTTGCGTCGG
>JANMAD010000490.1:0-8109 GCA_031359515.1 Acidobacteriota bacterium
GAGGAAGAGCGTGCCGCCGGCCGCCGCGCGAATCACGCCCGGCGAATCCGAGACCGCACCGGTGAACGCGCCTCTGCGATAGCCGAACAGGTAAGCGTCGCTCAACTCCTTGGGCACGGCCGTGCAGTTGAAGGGGACGAAGACTTTGCTGCGGCGCGAGGAGAGCGCGTGAATGGCCCGCGCGACGAGTTCTTTGCCCGTGCCGGATTCGCCGGTGACCAGCACGGTCACATCGGACGAACGAATCTTATGCACTTCTTCGACGAGGGCGGTCATCGCGGGGCTGGAATGAATGAAGCCCGGCATGACGCCCTGCACGCCATCTTTCACCTGCTCTTGCCCGTCGCGCCCTGCCTGTTCTCCTGTGCGGAAGGCACACACGTCAAGCCCAAGCTCGACCACGCGCAGCAGCGGTTCAATCGAGACGCCGCCGGGCAACGCCGTTTGCTCGGGCGGCGCGATGATGAGCGTGGCAGTCGGTGCGCTCAACGTGTGCAGCACGCTGAGTGAAGCGCCGTGCTGGGCGGCGACACGCTCACGCTCGCGCTCGTCCGCGGCGCGGCTCAGTTTCTCAACCAGATGCTCGCTCTCCGGGCCCGTCCAGCCGTGCGTGACCACCACTCGTGAGCGCTCGTCGTCGCCCGCCTCCGCGATTAAGACCTGCCGCGCATTCGTCTCTTGATAAATTACCGCGGCCAACTCGCGCAACAACAACTCGCGCGACGAGACCGCGCCGGTCAAGCGCGAGAGGATGAGATGCAGCAACGGTGAAGCTTCGCGTTGTTGTTCGGGCGCGCTGCGATCTAACACGGCGAGAGCTTCGTCCGTGCGCGCGATGTCGCAGCTTGCGCCGAGTTCGCGAAAGGTCTGCGCGGCTGCGTTTAGACACTCTTCGGCGCGCTCAGGTTGGACGAGCGCGTAGGCACGCCCCAACTCGTACTGCGCGAGCGCGCTGCGATAGCGGTCGCCCAGCGTTTCGTAGATCGAGAGGCTGCGGCCCAGGTATTGTGTCGCGCTGACAGCGTCGCCCTGCGCGAGCGCGAGCAACCCTTGCACCCGCTGCCCTTCGCCCGACACGCCTAAATCAGCGCTGGTCGCGTTCGCCGTCTCGTCCGTGACGAGCCGCAACTGCGCGGCGCAAACATCCAACTCGCCCCGCCGCAGATGCGCCTCCGCCAGCAACAGACGCGCTTCGCAGATCGCTTGCCGGTCGCCGATCTGTTCCGCCAGCACGAGCGCGCGTTCGCCCTCTGTCAACGTCAGGGCCGGCTCGTTCATCGCCAGATGGCAGCGGCCCAAAGTCCTGAGCGCTTGCCCCGCATACCACTTGTTCATGTTCTCGGTGGCCAGTTGCGCCGCGCGCTCTAAATAGCTCTGCGCCTCTGTCAGTTCCCCACGCAACATCAACAACTCGCCGAGCGAGTCCAGGATCATCGGCACTTTCGCGCCGCGCTCGTCAATCTCGGTGGCGAGCGCAAGCGCACGCTCAAGCGCGGTCTGCGCACGCGCCCAATCGCCCATCAACGTCAGATGCACGCCGAGATTGTTGTACCCGTCGGCGGCATTGGCCTTGTGCTCTGTGCGCTCGTAATAAGTGATCGCCTTTTCCAGATAGCCGATGCCCTCGTGCGGGCGTTTGAGAAAGCCGCATGCGCCCGCCATGTTGGTGTATATCTTGCCGAGCAGATAGGGCGCGGGATGATCGCCGACGAGCTTCAAAGACTGCTGCAAATGATCGAGCGCCTGTTCGTAGTTGCCTTCAAACAATTCGGCCAGCGCGATAGCGAAATAAGCTTCGGCCAGCCCGCGCCAATCACCCGTGCCGCGATAATGCTCCAGCGCTTTCTGCGCGTGATCGCGCGCGATGGTGTATTCGTTGTACTCGTTATAGACGCGCGCGAGCGCAACGTAGATCGCGCCGAGTTGCGCCGCCGTGCCCTTCTCCGTCGTCTCGCGTAGCGTCGTGTTCAGGAGCGCAATCGCCTTCGGATGATCGCCCGTATAACTGTACGCCAGCCCGATCTGCACACCGAGACAAGCGGCCGCTTCGCTGTCCAACTGCGCACGCTCCGTCGGTGCTTCGTACATCTGCACCGCATCGAGCGATTCCCGATAACGTCCTTGCATCACGAGCGCCGCCGACATGGCGCAACGCGCCCGCGCCAGCGACGAAACGTCGTGCCGCGCCGCGCGCATCAACGCTGTGATGCGCTTCAACACTTCGCTCGACTGGCCTTGATCGAGCAACGCCCGCGCCTCTTCCAACTCGCGCTCCAGCGCCGCCCGCGCCAATTGCCCGCGCGTGCCGGCCCGCGCATCCAGTAAGCTAATCACGCTGCTTTTGTTATTTTCTGGCCGCACTTTAGTCTTACCCGATCTGCGTTTGTTTATTTAGCTGAATGATAACTTATAAACCAGCCTGCAAAAAGATGGTCTGATAGCGGCTATACAGTTTGAAGCCCGCGCGCCGGTAGAACATTTGCGCGCGATAATTATGCTCGTTGACCAGGAGACATACCACATCAGCGCGCAACAGCAAGGCCCGACTCAATTGCGATAGACAACGTAAGCCGTAACCGCGCCCGCGCGCCGCCTCGGCCACATAGACGCCTTCGAGATAGCTCGCGGCCGGCGTCTCTGAGATCACATCCGCTTTGAAGATGAGACGACCATCTTCGAGCCAGACCCAGACGCGCCCCTGTGCGATCCGCCGCGTCGTCCGCGCACGAAAGCCGGCCGGATCAACCGCCAGCGGATTGATGCCGCTCTCACTCTCAGCCAGACCGGCATGCGCCGCCGCCACCAGTTCCAGATCGGCGTGCGTGGCCGGCCGCAAGTTTGCCACCGGCGCATGTAGCTCACAAGGTTGTCGCTGCACGAACAACAACTCATGACAACTCGTGCGCGATAATTGGCCGGCGTGTGCGCAGTAGCGCCAAAAGCTGCGCACTTTTTCCGCCTCACCCATGATCATGTGCACACGCGCGTATGTCCGCACATGCTCGGCGAATGCTGACATGACCGGCTCGTGACAAGTTTCGAATTGCGTAATGTGCCCGATGAGAGCTACGCCGAGCAAGCGCCCATGCGTGTCGCGGCAACCGTAGAACATGCCGCGATGGAGTGGACTCACCAACCCATTATCGCGAATCAAACCGGCCATGATGACCGTGTGCAACGGTCGCGCGCCCAAGAAAGCCAACACTTCCAGCTCATCTGCGGCGCAGAACGGTTGAACTGACAAAGCGGCGACATCATAAGCGGCAAACGGCACATCTGCGTGCAGGTCTGCGCTTAATTGCTTGAGGCTTGTTTGCGCCATGATTTTCGCCGGGCAGGACGAAGGCTGCGAGGCAGCAGCACGCCCGTGCAAGTCGTAATCGGTTGCGTAGCGGTTGATTAATAGCCGATGTGGTCGGCTCCGCTATCCGTCACCACGGGCATTGCGGCCGTCGCTTCACCGTTAGCCTCTGTGGCTTCGGCACGGATGATGGCGTTGCTGATCAGTATGCCGTTACTAATTAGAATGCCGTCGCTGACCAACACGCCGTTGCTGATGAGAATGCCGCTGCCGCTTACCGGCCGGTCAATGTCGCGCCAGTTGAGCAACACGCTCGTGGCGACGTAGCTCGCGCCGTTGCTCAATGCCCCGGTGCCATCGCTCGTGATGATCGTGTTGCTGATCAGAATGCCGTTACTGATCAATATACCGTCGGGGCTTAGCACGCCATTGCTGATCAGAATCCCGTCGCCGAACACGTAGCCCGTGCCATAGACCGGCTGATAACTGTTGAGCAGCGCAGCGCCGGTGGCGAAGCTGTAATTCAAAATAATGCCCTGCGCCCAAGTAAAACTCTGACCGGCAATCGTCGTCTGTGGCGCTGGGGCTGCGCCCGTGAGCAGAGGCGCGCCGAGCGGCGTGGCGTTCGTCAGATCAGTGCGCACAAGTCTAGCGAGCCGCACCGCACCGTCAATGTTCAACTCGCCCGCGCCCTGCTCGAAAGTGTTGAAGCCCGCAAGCGGCTGCGCTGTGTACATCAAGAGCGCCTTGATCAGGTTTGGCGTCAGGCGTGGATTGGCTTGCAGCATAAGCGCGGCTGCACCGGCCGCAATCGGCGCGGCCATCGAAGTGCCGCTCAAGGTCATCATCTCGCGACTGTCGTCCGTCGAGACGAAGGCACGCAGATTATGTGTGGTCGCGAGCAGATTAGCTTCCGCATACGCCGCGATCAGACGGTTGCCGGGCGCGGTCAGGTCGGGCTTGAGCAGATTGTCGTAGTGGCGGACGCCGTCAGCGCCCACGTAAGAACTGCGCGTCGGCCCGCGCGAACTATAAGTCGCCACCGCATCGTCGTTGCGCGCATTCGTCCCGTAGGTATTCGCCGCGCCGACCGTGAGCGCTGACGGCTCGTTCCCCGGCGAATGTATCTGCCCGTAGATTTTATTGCCCTCACTATCCCGTCCGCTATTCCCCGCCGCCGCGACCACCACGACGCCCGCGTCCACCAACCGCCGCACGGCGAGACAGACCGGATCGTTGCGATAAGAATCAATCGCCGGCTGCCCGAGGCTCATGTTGACGACGCGTATGTTGTATCTGTTCTGGTTCGTCGGATTGCTGCTGCTGAGCGGTCTGCTCGGATCAACCGGACTGAGAATCCAGTTCAGCGCGTTCAAGAGATTGCTCACCCGCCCTGAACCCGTGTTGTCCAGCACACGCAAGTTGATGATGCTCGCGTTGGGCGCGATCCCGATGTAGGCGGCATTGGCGATGCGCCCGTTGCCGGCCGCGAGCGAAGCGACATGCGTGCCGTGCCCGTAAACATCGGCCGCGCTCGTATAACCCACGAAGTCCTGCTCGGCGACAACCCGTACATCACTAGCCGTCGTCCGCCCGTCGCGGAACGATTTGTGGCTTCGCTTGATACCGGAGTCGAGGATAGCGATCCCGATGCCTGTGCCGTCGAGTCCGGGCGTGGCTTGATTGCGCACGAGGTCTGCACCGGTCGTCGCCGAGACGTGACCGAGCGTGCGCACCTCACGGTCGGGCGAGATATAGCTGATCTCACTAAACGAAGAGAGTTCGCCAACCACGCTCGCAGGCATCGTCGCGATGACGAAATCAAAATTTTGCAGGCTGTAGTCAACATGTACATTCGGCCGTTGATAGATAGCATTGACGCCCGCGCTCGGCGGGGCGTTGAAACGACAAATGACACGGAATCTGTTCAGCTTGTTGCCCAGCTTACCGAGTTGCGTGATGAGATCAGGCGACATCTTGTCCGGGCGCGCGATCACTTGCTTAGTCTTGCCCGTAATCGTATTCACACCGACTGCTGGCATAACCAAGGCGGGCACGGCCGGCGCGGGGCGGGGCGAGATGCCGCGCGGCTCTGTCACGGGTTGTACTATCACGCGATCCGAGCGCACGTCCTTGTCGCGCCTAACCAGCTTCGCATCTTGCGCCTGCGCGCTCGGCCCCGGTATACCGGCGCAACTCAGGGCCAGCAGTAAGATGCTGGCGATATAGGATTTCAGGTTAGAGGATTTGTAGCTAAACATTTTGCCTGTATGAATGCCGTGGTAATGCTGTCCGGTCAATCGCTTCTACTATCCCGACGGCTGTCGCCCCCATCCACAAACCTAATCGGACGTAAAAGACAGTTGAGCCAGGTGCTATTGCCGGACGCGATAAGCGGTCGGGGGGAAAACCTTTGACTACCGGCAGATGCGAAACGTTGCAAACCCACCCGGTAGAAACTTACAGCGGTCTCATTCATTTTCACCCATAATTATTAGGCAACCTCTATGCCAGCTATACTCTGCTCAAGCAGCGTTAGACTGCTTCTTACCTAAGCCGCTCCGACTCTCACGTCAACGGTCAAAATCCTTTGCATAATTACTGTTTTCGCAAGTTAGATGTTCTAATGGCGGAATTATGCCTGCTGTTTTTCGCCGCACAGCGGCAAGCTGCCCACCTTCCAGCCCGTATACCCCGTTCACACACGATACTCGATTCGCACACCGGCAGATAGCTCAATGTTTATGCGCCTGCTAAGGCATTATTGCGCGGCTCTTAGGCCTTAGTGCGAAGAAGGTATCGCAGTCTATTCCCGGCTCAGATAGGTAAAGACCTTGGGGACAAAACGGAGTCACGGGTTGTAAACGCGCCTTTCCTGTATTTTCCGCAGCTTTCAAAGTCATGGCACAGCGGTTGAACTGTCTGCGGTCGCAGGCATCGGTTCGGAGCGCAACAACAGCGCCAACGACCTTCGCCACAAGCGTTCGAATTATGGGAGGGAATAGCGCGTGCGCTCTTATATAGGCATACGCTAATTTCAGAGCAATGATGCAGACCAGGAGAGCAAGTACAATGAATCGTCCGATTAATGAACCCCGCGCATACCGTCTAAGATTTGCGTTAATGAGCCTAGCGCTCTGCGTCACGCTCCAAGCGCTGACCGCAGGTGCGGCAATAGCGGCCGGCAGCCACAACCCTTTCTCCGTCACGAACTACGTGCAAGCCAGCGGCGGTCATGGTCCGGATGATCATCCGACATCTTCGCCCTCACCGACCGCTACACCTTCGCCATCTCCGTCACCCACGGCGTCGCCTACGCCCGCGCCCGGTGCGGAGACGCGCGTCGAGATCGATCTCGTCGGGGCGACGCTTAACGGGGCGACACCGCGCGGCGAGGCTGAGTTGAAGCGACGTGTTGACGGCAGTCGCGAGTTCGAGGTCAAAGTAACGAACGTTAATCTGGCCGCCGGCACACGACTGAATGTGCTGGTGGACGGCCGGAAGGTCGGCGAGATCACATTGACCTCTTTGCTCGGTGGCGAGTTTGAGTTGGATACGCGCGATGGACAGACGCTGCCGCCGTTGGTGAGCGGCACAACCGTCTCGGTGACGAATGCGGCCGGCGCAACCATCGTTGCGGGCGCGTTCACCGTCACGTTGCCGCCGCCGGGGCCGACGCCGACGCCCAGCCCGACGCCCACACCGCAACCCGGCGGCGAGACGCGTTTGCGCATCGCGCTCGTCGGTTCGGCCGTCAACGGCGTCATTCCCAAAGGGCATGCGGACTTCCGCGTGCGTGCCGATGGGCGCAAGAATTTTGAAGTCGAGGTTGAAGACGTGAATTTACCGGCGGGCACGATCTTCACCGTGCTGGTTGATAATGTGAACGTCGGCCAGATTGTGCTAGGGCAGTTCTTCAAGGGCGAGCTTGAGTTGGAGACGGAACATGGGCAGAGCGTGCCGGCGATCAATACCGGCACGACCGTGGCCGTCATCAACAGTGCGGGCGCGACCTTAGTGGTTGGCCGTTTTGGCGCGAACGCCTCCGCGCCCGCGCTGGTCAATCCGCTTGAGGACGCGAGTTTCTTCGTGCGCCAGCAGTACATAGATTTTCTGAACCGCGCGCCGGATGAAGGCGGCTTCAACGCCTGGGTGAATTTGCTCAGTCGTTGCGCGGAGAACGGCTACGGCACGACGCATCCCGAGTGCGACCGTGTGCAGATTTCGTCCGGCTTCTACCGCTCGCAGGAGTTCCTGGGGCGCGGCTATTTCATCTATCGCGCCTACGAGGCCGCGCTGGGGCGGCTGCCGCACTACAACGAGTTTCTGCCGGAACTAGGCCGCATCGGTCGGGCGCAGACAGAGGCCGAGCTTGAGCTTGAGAAGTCGGCTTACCTCGACGACGTGATGCGCCGCGCCGAGTTCAACGAACGTTATAGTGGGCTAACCGACGCGGCGCATGCGGAGGCTTTCGTCAGCCGCATGGAACAGACGGCGGGCGTGCGGCTCACGAATCACGCGCAGCTTGTGGACGACATGGTACGTGGCGTACGCAATGCGGTGCAGACACTGCGCGCGTTCCTCGACAGCCGCGAAGTCAACGACCGCTTCGTCAATCGCGGCTTCGTCACGATGCAATACTTCGGCTATTTACGGCGTGACCCTGAGCCGGCCGGTTGGAACGCATGGGTGGACATCATCACGAACGGGCGCGGCGAGATTCAACCGGGCGACTTCCGCCCGCTCATCTTCGGCTTCGTCCACTCGCAAGAGTACCGCAACCGCTTCGGCCAGCCGTAAAGCTTCTA
>JANMAD010000499.1:0-3966 GCA_031359515.1 Acidobacteriota bacterium
CAGCCCGGTGAGTTGCGGGCGCACGGGGTCGAGAATCCCGTGGGTGGCAAAATGCAGCACGCCATATTGGCGCAAGTTCTGCTGCCCTAAAGATGTCTCGCTGGCCGTGAAGTCAAGCATGCTCGCGGCCGTGCTGCCTGCGGCCGCCGCCGCCTTGACGATCTGCTCCGCTTCCAGGCGTGTGCCCCGCAGGCGGGGCAGGCGCAGTTCGCCCGCCGCCGCGCCGGTTACGTCTTCGAGCGCGCTGCGCAGTCTAAAACCGTTTCTGAGTTTGCCCGATGGTGTCGGGCGCGCGGTTGTTTGCTCCACGCGCGGGTCGGCCGTATCGAACACCGGATCGGCCATGATGAACACCTGTCCGCGCCCACCGGGATTGTGCGCCTGTCGTCTAATTGCGGCCAGTACGGAGGCTGACGGGGCGTAAATGATCTCGTTAGACTTTATGAGATAGGCGAGCGCGCCGTAGCTATCGCCGGTGTTATTAGTGACCAAGGCCGCGAAGGGGATGAAGTGGAGCGCGCCGGACGCCACGATGAGCAGGCGTTTGTTATTGATGTAGGACGCGGCGGGGGCGAGCAAAACATTGTAGAGATCGTGCGCGACCGTCAGATAGTCCTGCACGGCCGTTGCTGCTGGCCGCGCCACGCCTTCGGCGAGGCCGCGCGCCTGCTCCGGCACACCAACATCACTTGCCAACGGGCGACGGAGGGCAGATGGTATCAAGCGCGCTCTGAACTCCCGCGCTTTCGCCTCGATGCTCGCCCGCGCCGGCAGCTTGAAGAGTTTGAGACTATGGCGCGTCGCGGCCCACAGGTAAGAGTTTTCCGCCCCGAGATTGTATTCGAGCAAGACGGTGTCATCGTCTAAGATGCCTTGCTGCACATCGCGCAACGAGAGCGCCTGCGGTTTGGTGAGCGCGGCGTAGCGTGGGTTGGCCAGTCTGATCTGCTTTTCTACGTTGCCGTAGCGCACTTCTAACTTATCGGCTTCTGCGTCGAGCGCGGCGGCGGCCGGCAGCGTTAATTCAGCGCCCAACCTGGGGTTGGTCGGGTTCGCCGTCGGCGCGCCGCTCAAGTAGGCGGCAGGGCGCGTAGCTTCAATGCCCAACCTGAGGCCGCGCGTCATTTCCACAATCTCCTGCTGGCGGGCCTGAATCCCGGCCTTCTCCTGCAACAGTGGGGGGGGAATGTCGTCGGTCAACTCGGCCCTTGCGTCACTCAGCACATCGAGCAAGGCGCAAACGCGGCCCGACTCCACCGTCTGGAGCGCGGTCGTCGCGTAAGTCAGCGAGATACCCTCTAGGGCGGCGGCAGACTGGGGCACGGCCGTTGTTGCCGGCACAACCTGCGCGCTCGCGGGCTGGGCGAAGACTGCTTGCTGGTAAGGCAGAGGGCTACGTTGGTCGAAGGATGCTGAAGTCTGCGCCACAGCCGCTAACGCTATCTCAGCCTGCGCGCTTGATGCTTCGTCGAAGACCACTTGAGTCGGGGAGAGAAAAGTTTTACGCGCTTCGTCTGAGCGGATGCTACCGAACAGAAAATCTTGGATGGTGCTGATGGATTGCTGGTAAGCGGCTAACGAGTCCACCCGCAGGGCCGCTGCTTTGGTGTGGTCGGTCTCGCGCGCTGCCAGCAGCCAGTAAGCGCGGCCCGTGCCGCGTTGCGCCGCCCACATCAGATCAGTCCGGGCGTCCTGACGCGCGCCATCGGCCGCGCCCGCGTAGAGCCGTAACGCCTCAACGTAATCAGCCCGCTGGAGCGCGATGTCGCCCAGACTGGTTAACGCGACCGCGCGGAAGAGGCGCGCCGCCGCAAGTTTTCCTATCGGCGCATTGCCGGCGGCGGCGGTCAACAGATTTTCAAATTTCTGCTTGGCCTCGTCCAGCCGGCCAGCCGTATAGGCCAGCCGCGCCAGTCCAAGCTCACTGCTAGCGTAGCTGATAAAAGTTCGATATGTCTGCGCTCCTTTAGCCGCGCCGGGAGCGGCCGGCCGCGCCGCGCTATCTCTGCCGCTGGCGCGCGTGATGAGCACCTGCGTGATCAAGACCTGCCCGTCCGCCGCTTTCACTATGCCCAGTCCGGTGTGCGTGAGTTCCACACTCAGAATATTGTCGTGATGTATATCGTGACTGAGCCAATACGCAATCGCAAACGCTATCGGGTCGGTCGCATCCCGATTGGCGCTGATGTTTTCCGCCAGTACGTCGTAACGAATCCCAAATGCCTGCGCCCGCTCCTCCGTGCCAAGTCCATTCTGATCGACATGCCCGGAAAAGCCCGCGCGGGCCATATTCTCCGAATGCTGGCGCGCCATCTGTGCTAACTGATTATCCCAGAGTAACGGGCTTAACCCCCGCGTCCGGCGTTCGCCGTTGATCAGGTCTAAGATGCGCTGTTCATCTTTGGAGGCGGCCACGATGGGCAGCGCCGGACTAATACCAGCGTCATTGGTCGCGCTCGTGTTTACCTCCCCGGCCACAGCACGTTGGCGCGCACTCATCCGCGCAAAGGCCGCACCGGCTTCAGCGGTCTGGCCCATGAGGTAATAAAGCCCGGCCAGTTTCCCGGTCATCAGATCGGCATTGACGAGGTCGTTTGCGGTGCGGAGCAGTTCCTCGGCGCTCTGATACTCCGACAGCGCGACGCGCCATTGCCCGTATTGCGTGTAGATGTCGCCGAGCGCATCGTGCGCCGCCGCCTCGCCTTGCACATCGCCTGCCTGTTTGAGCAGGGGCAGCGTCTTGTTCAGCCAGTCCAACGCTTGATCCGGCTGATTATGGCGCAGCAGGTCTTGCCCTTTGGCGAGGTCGGTGCGGGCTGGATTCGCGTCCGCACCGCCAGTGCCGGCCGCTTGCCGCGCCACCGGCCGCGCAGTCGTTGGCGGCGCTTGCGTCTGCTCCTGTGCGACTGCGGTCAACGGCGGCAATACGGCGGTGAACTGTAAAGCGAGTATGCTCAGACTTGCTAAGATGCGGCGACACATGGGGGAACTCCTTCGGCTAGACAACAGGGACGGGCTTGTTCTCAAAGTCCGGTGAGACTCTAACGGCGGGCGGAGAAAAGTCAAGCGGTTTTAAGTGCAGAGCCAGGATAGGTTACATCGTTTCCTGCGATTCAATGTGTGCATAGGGTGTGCGAGCGTCTGAAAAAAGCAGGATTTCGAGCCGCTCGGAAGCCATCTGTTTCATCACGGGCAGCACGCGCACGTAAACATCTTTCGTGAGGTTCACGCGCTTGTGGCCCATCTGTTTGCTGACCACCTTGTCGGACTCGCCTGCGAGCAGCGAAAGCGTCGCGTAAGTGTAGCGCAGGTTGTACAGAGTGAACTCTGCACAGATGAGGCTGATTACCTGCTTTTACTAGGCGGCGGGAAAATATGCTGGAAGCAGCCGCTCGTCCAGCCTTTTGACTTTGCATCAGCAGGCTTCTTTAAAATTAACTTGCCACGAGGCGATGGGGCATATCACGTAAGAGCATGCTTTATTTCACGCACGCTCGTGCTGCTCATGCGTTTGTGCCTTGCGTTTGCTTCGCCGCTAACTCGCCGTTGAGTTTCAGAATTTCCAACGTCATCTCGGCGGAGGCGTACATGTCTTTCACGTCGAGCCATTCTTTGACGGTGTGGATGGCGCGCATGCCGGTGCCGAAGTTGGCGCATTCGATGCCGCGTTTGTTGAAGATGTTGGCGTCGCAGCCGCCGCCGGAGGCCATCGCTTCGACCTTTTGCCCGAGCCGCGCCGCCGCTTGATAGACGAGTTGCACGACGCGCGATGATTCGGGCACGTCCATCGCGTAGTACTCGCGCGAGATGTCGGACTCGACGCGGCCCTTCGTGGTGATGCCCGCGACGGTCACTTCATGTTTGGCCGCCGCGTCTTCCAGACACTTGACCATGTGCGCGGTCTGCGCTTCGAGTTTGGCGTCGTCGAGCGAGCGCGCTTCGCCACGCAGGGTGACGAGGTTGGTG
>JANMAD010000531.1:0-3915 GCA_031359515.1 Acidobacteriota bacterium
GCACAAAGAGGATTAGTTGATCTCTCTTTGTGCCCTTCGTGCCTTTGGTGGTTAATTATCTCCGCTTCGCGCTGGCATAAAGGCGCAGCTTCCGTTCATAATAGTCGCCCACGGGAGTTAGTCTGTTGAAGATCAAAACAATCGAGTTGCGCGAGATACGCTTGCCGCTCGTCCACTTTTTCGAGACGAGTTTCGGGCGCACCTACGAGCGTCGGATTCTGCTCGTGCGCGTGCGAGACACGGACGGCGGCGTGGGCTGGGGTGAATGCACGGCGGGCGAAGGCCCTTTCTATTGTGAAGAGTGGACGGAGAGCGCATGGGTCGTCATCTCCACGTTCCTTGCGCCGATGCTCGCGGGGCAAGAGTTGGCTGCGCCCGGCGATGCGTTCACACTGATGGAGCGCGTGCGCGGCAATCGCATGGCGAAGGCGGCGCTGGAGACGGCGTGCTGGGACTTGGCTGCGCAGAAAGCCGGCAGACCGCTCTGGCAATTGCTCGGTGGCACACAACGCGAGATCGCGTGCGGCGTCTCGATTGGCATACAGGACACGCCCGCCGATTTGCTCGCCAAGATTGAACAAGAAGTCGCCGCCGGTTATCAACGCATCAAGATTAAGATCAAGCCCGGCTGGGACGCCGCGACTGTCGAGCAGGTGCGCGCACGTTTCCCCGATATACAATTGACGGTGGATGCGAATTCAGCCTATACGCTCGCCGACACGCCGCTCTTGCAAACGCTCGACCGTTTTCGCCTGCTGTTGATCGAACAGCCGCTCGCTTTTGATGACATGTATGATCACGCGACGCTGCAACGACAACTCGACACGCCCATCTGTCTCGACGAATCGATCCGTTCGAGCGAGGACGCGCGCAAGGCGATAGCTTTGAAGGCATGCCGGATCATCAATGTGAAATTAGGGCGGGTGGGCGGTCATGCTGAGGCACAAAAGGTCGAGCGCGTCTGTCGTGAGTTGGGCGTGCCCGTCTGGTGCGGCGGCATGTTGGAGTCCGGCATCGGGCGGGCGCATAACATCGCCATGTCCACGCTCGCGGGTTTCACTTTGCCGGGCGACGTGTCGGCGAGTGCGCGCTACTGGGCGGAAGATATTATCGAGCCATCGGTCACCGTCACCGCACGCGGCACGATCATCGCGCCGGACGCGCCGGGGCTTGGCTTCGCGGTAAATGAAGCGCGCATTGACGCGCTGACTGTGCGGCGTGAAAGTTTTACGGCCGCGTGAAGCAGATCGGTTTATGCCTATCGAATTAAAACAACCTGAAGCCGCTGCTTTACGCGCGCAGATCGCTGCGCGCCGGGACGAGACGCTTGCGCTCGTGCGCGCACTCGTCGAACTTGAATCGCCATCCGGCGATCTGGCGGGCAGCCGCGCGGTTGTCTCGCTGTTGGAAGATGCCGCGCGCAGTCTGCCCGGCTTGATGTCAGTCGAACGCATGCCCGTTGAAAACTACGGCGAGCATTTGCGCATGGAATTCTTTGTCGCTGCTTCGCCCGACACGCGCACGACGCTCTTGCTTGGTCACACGGATACGGTGCATGCGCGCGGTTCGCTCGCCGCCCGCCCGTGGCGTGAAGAGGGCGGGCTGATCTATGGCCCCGGCATCTTCGATATGAAGGCCAACTGCGCGCTTGCGCTCGCGGCGTTGCGCGCCTGCGCTGCGACCGGGTTGACGCCGCAACGGCCAGTCGTCTTGCTCTTGACCTGTGATGAAGAGGAGGGAAGTCAGACGGGGCGTGCGCTTGTCGAAGCGGAAGCGCGCCGCGCGGCGCACGTGCTGGTGCTTGAGCCGTCAGCGCCCGGCGGGCGCGTCAAGACCGGCCGCAAAGGCACAGGGATGTACACGCTCACCGTTAGAGGGCGCGCGGCGCATGCCGGTCTCGATCCCGAAAAGGGCGCGAGCGCGATCCTTGAGCTTGCGCGCCAGATTGAGCGGCTGCACGCATTGAGCGATGCTGGCACAGGCACAACTGTCAACGTCGGTGTGGTGCGCGGCGGCACGCGCTCGAACGTGGTCGCGGCCGAAGCCCATGCGGAGATAGACGTGCGGTTCGCGACGAATGTCGAAGCGCATCGGCTCGATGAGACGATCAGACACCTGCACCGATTCGATGAGCGCACAGAGCTTAGCGTAGCGGGCGGCATCAATCGCCCGCCGCTTGAGCGCTCAGAGCGCGTGGCGCAACTTTATGAGCATGCGCGCCATCTGGCCGCCCTTTGCGATTACGAACTGGGCGAGACGCAGGTGGGCGGCGCGTCGGATGGCAACTTCGCGGCCGCTGTCGGCGCGGCCGTGCTGGACGGTCTGGGCGTGGCCGGCGACGGCGCGCACGCGGCTCACGAGCATATTGTTGCTGCCGATATCGTGCCGCGCGGCACGCTTTTGGCTGCGCTCATCGCAACGCTTTGATGCAAGTCTATTCGCCGGGCACAGACAGTGATTGGGTGCAGGCGCACGCGTTGATTCTTGAGCTTGTCGCGTCGCTGGGAGTTGATCTAAGTTTTCAAAACTTTGATGACGAATTGGCCGGGCTGCGCAGCATCTACGCGCCGCCAACCGGTTGTTTGCTGCTAGCGAAGTCAGTTGCTGACTATGCCGGTTGTGTCGCTCTACGTAAGCTGGAGGCAGACACCTGCGAGATGAAGCGTATGTACGTTAGACCAGCGTTTCGGGCGCAAGGTGTCGGGCGACAACTCGCGGTCGCTATTATCGCAGCGGCGCGTCGGCTCGGTTATGCGCGCATGCGGCTCGACACTTTGCCGACGATGCACGCGGCGCAGGCGCTCTACCGCGCGCTTGGCTTCAGAGAGATCGAGCCGTACAGATACAATCCCGTCAGCGGCACGAAATTCATGGAGCTACAGTTGATTTGATCGCTGAGGCGGAGAGCATACTTACAACTATAAACAATCGCGCGATCAGGGTCGAAAGGATCGAGACTATGTCAATTAAACGCATCACGCTGTTAAGCGCATTGGCGCTGTTGTTCGTCTCCGCGCCGCTTGGGCCGTTTACGCGCCATGCGCAAGTCACACGCACTGTCGCAGCCGCCACACGGCAACCGGTACGCGCACCGCATGGCATGGTCGCCTCGGCGAATCGCATCGCCACGGAGGTCGGCGTTGATGTGTTGAAACGCGGCGGCAATGCGGTGGACGCAGGTGTGGCGGTCGCGTTCGCGTTGGCGGTTGTCTATCCGTCGGCGGGCAATCTGGGCGGCGGCGGCTTCATGCTGGTGCGTCTGCGCAACGGTAGCACAACCGCGATTGATTATCGCGAGATGGCTCCGGTCGCGGCCACACGCGATGTCTATCTCGATCAGAAGGGCGAACTGATATCCGGCGAAGGCTCTTCGACCCTCGGTTATCGCGCGGCGGGCGTGCCGGGCACGGTGGCGGGGATGGCACTCGCGCTCAAACAGTATGGCTCGGGCCGGCTGACGTGGGCGCAGTTGCTTGAGCCGGCGCGGCGGCTGGCGGCGCAAGGATTTCCGCTCAGCTATGCGTTGGCGAACGGGTTGCGCGGCAAACAAGATTCGTTCTCGCTATACGCGGACAGCAAGCGCATCTTCCTTAACGATGGCCGCTTTTACAAAGAGGGCGACATCTTCCGGCAACCGGAGTTGGCCGCGACGTTGCGGCGGCTGCAAACAGGCGGAGCGCGCGAGTTTTATGAAGGCCAGACGGCGCGGCTGATCGCGGCCGATATGAAACGACATAACGGCTTGATGACGCTCAACGATCTGCGCGGCTACGTTGCGAAAGAGCGCGTGCCTGTGCGCACGACTTATCGCGGCAATGAGATCATCTCGATGCCGCCGCCTTCGTCGGGCGGTGTGATTTTGATCGAGATGCTGAACATGCTGGAAGGTTATGACTTGCGCGCGATGGGTTGGTC
>JANMAD010000568.1:0-2383 GCA_031359515.1 Acidobacteriota bacterium
ATAGGCGAGCAGCTTCGTCAGACGCGGTTTACCGCTGACGCTACTGCTGAAGACCAGCGAACGCTCGTCGGCCACCCACGGCTCGGCCGCGACGTGCCGGTTGGTCACGATAAAGCCGTCACCCACATGAAAGCCCGTGCCGACATACGGGAATTCGGCAATTGCGCCGCGCCCTTCGGGCGTGAGAAACGGCGCTTGCTCGTTCGACGGTGCGGTAGCGTCATCTGCGGGTGTCGGTTGCGCTTCCGGGTAACGGAGCGGGCGGCCCGTGCCCGATTCGACGAAGATGTACGTGCCGGAGATCAGGCAGACGCCGTTGCCGTACTCGCTGCGCAACTTCGGCGCGAGCGACATGCTGTAGATGATGTCCTTGTTGCTTTTGTCAACCTGCTCGAATTGGTCTTGCGAGTTTTTGATCTGCTGATTCAACTGCCCGATCTGTTGGTTCTGCGCCTCCATCTGCCGCCGGCTCTGTTTCAATTCCTTGAAACCCGCGAAGCCGAGATAGAGTGAGCCGCCGACCAGTGCGAGCGCAAAGAGCAGGATGATGAGCTTCGTGCTGAGGTTAATCTCGCGTAGCAACTCGCGCGTAAACTCGCGCAGGAAAACTTTGGCATCGTCGCGCCGCGCAGTGGCCGCGGCCTCAAGACTCGCATCCTGTATGAAGGGCGCGATATGCACGTCGCGTGAGCGATTGGCGACGAGCGCGGGCGGCGCGCTCAGCGGGAAGAATTGCAGCGTAAAATCGGCCGCGGCGAAGCGTACCTGATCGCCGTCGGCGATCTCGCGGCCGGGTTGGATTGGCTCGTCGTTGTGCGTCAGTCCGAGCGATTGATCGAAGTCGGTGACGCGGTAATGACCGTTCGTGCGCGCGAGCTCCAGCAGAAGCGGCGCGGCTTGCGGAATGAGGTCGGGTTGAAAACGGAGGTCGCAGTTCGCGCCCGTGCCGATGCGTATGTGCTCGCGGTCGAGCACTTCGGTGTGCCGCTCCGGGCCGACTTCGACGTGTATCACCAGCCCATTTGCCATAGAACTAGCCGCGCTCTAACTTAAACCTACCGTAAAATTTAAGCGACCACGTAAGAACCGCGCTGCCAACTTACCGGGCGGTCTCGTGCGCAATCGCCTACGAATGCATTTTATACTATGCTTTCGGGAGCGGGCAAAAACAAACCGGCGGCATGATGCGTATCAACGCTCTGAGCCGAACACAGTTCGCTGCACAACGGGTGCAACAGCGCGGCGGACGAAGCGCATCATAGCGCAGTCGCTTGCTGCCCTGCTGTCCGCGCAGAAACAAATTAGGAGCGGCCTACTTCTCCGCAACGTGCAAGCACAACCTTCCGGGAGCGAAACTTTTATGCTTCGTCGTTCAATCTCTCTTTTGGCCGGCATCGCGCTGCTGAGCGCGGCGGTGCTATTGCCAAACGCACGCGCGCAGCAGATACAGATGCCGCGCATTAATTACAAAGAGCGCACACTCTCCAATGGATTGCGTGTGCTGAGCGCGTTGGACACATCCAGTCCGACCGTCGCCATACAGGTCTGGTATCACGTCGGCTCGAAGGACGATCCGGAAGGGCGTAGCGGCTTCGCGCACCTGTTCGAGCATCTGATGTTCAAAAGCACGAAGCACATGAAGTCTGAGATGTTGGATCGTCTGACCGAGGATGTGGGCGGCTATAACAACGCCTTCACGGCCGATGATGTGACGGTCTATCACGAAGTCGTGCCATCAAATTATTTGGAGACGCTACTCTGGGCTGAGGCAGATCGGCTCGCCACGCTCAACGTGGACGATGCGAACTTCAAGTCGGAGCGGGAGGTGGTGAAAGAAGAGTTTCGCACCAGCGTGCTTGCGCCGCCTTACGGTCGTTTCAATTATCTGATCGAGCAGAAGTCTTTTAAGCTGCATCCCTATCGCCGCCCCGGCATCGGCAGTATCGAAGAACTCGATGCCGCCACGCTCGAAGACGTGCGCGCGTTCCACACGACGTTTTACCGGCCGGACAATGCCACGCTCGTCGTCGTCGGCGATTTCGAGCAGAAGCAACTTGACGCTTGGGTGGACAAATATTTCACCGGCATAGCTAAGCCGAGCGCGCCGTTCCCGCGCGTACAGGTGCAAGAGCCGGCCCGCGCGCAAGAAGCGCGTTTCACCGAGTACGGGCAAAATGTGCCGCTGCCGGCGGTCGCCTTCAGTTATCTGATCCCGCGCAAGGCTGACGCCGACAACAACGCGCTGCGTATCGCCGACGCGCTCTTGTCGGCGGGCGAATCGTCGCGGCTCTATCAATCGCTCGTCTATCAACAGCAACTCGCGCAGAGCATCAACACATATACAGACCTACGCGAGGACGCGAGCCTCTTCGTCCTCTATGCG
>JANMAD010000080.1:0-1574 GCA_031359515.1 Acidobacteriota bacterium
GCTCTGTGCTGGCCTACACGTTGCTGAAACGCAGCCCGCGCCAGATGGTGACTGCTTAGACCGTTGTGCAATTGAACGTAAGGCAGAAGGCAGTTCACCACAGAGACACAGAGAACACAGAGGGGGCACAGAGCAAGACTCAAGCCTCCGTGCAATCTCCGTGTCCTCTGTGTCTCTGTGGTGAGTTTCGCTTGCCATACCTTCAATGAAGAAGTTGGCTTGCGCCTGCGCAAAAACAGGCGGCGCGATCATTAGCCTTGATCGCGCCGCCCCTTTCTCTTGCTGCTCGTTTCTTAACCCAACACGCCGCGAAACTTCGCCGGGCTGACGGTGTAGCTCGGAAAGACTTTGTTGAGATCGACCGCGCCGAGATGCTTCGCGGCGACTTCGCCGAACACGTCGCGGAAGTCAGTCGTCAAGGCGAGGTCGCGCCCTTCGTAGAGTTTGTCCGTGTCGAGACCGGGCCACTGGCCATGCACTCTGCCGCCGCGCACGCCACCACCGATGATGAACATCGCATTGGCGTGGCCGTGATCCGTGCCGCGATTGCCGTTCTCGCGCGCCGTGCGCCCGAACTCGGACATGGTCAGCACCACCACATCGTCCATACGCTGGCCCAAATCCTGATTGAGCGCGGCTATGCCTTGCCCGAACTCGGTCAAGCGCAACGCCAACTGCCCGCGCGCACTGCCTTCATTGACGTGTGTGTCCCAACCGCCGATGTCGGTGAACGCGATCTCAAGTCCGACGCCCGCTTTGATCAGTTGCGCGATCTGCAACAACGAGGTGCCGAATTGTGTGCGTGGATACTGCGCGCCGTTCTCCGGTTTGTACTGCGTGGGGTTGACGCGCTTCAGATAATTGATCGCGTCGAACGTCTCTTTGCCCGTGCCCTTCAAGGCATCGCCCGCCGCCAGCTCATAGATGTCCTCGAAGCTGCCCTGCACCATCGCCGATGACTGGCCGGCGCGGATCGTGAAATCGTTCAGATTCGAGATAGCGAGCGCGGGTGAACGTCCCTGCAAGACGCGCGGCAAGTTCTGCGTCATTGCGACGGCGCGGAAGGGCGACGCTTGTGCGCCGGGCTTTTGCGCTTGTAAGAAACGATTGAGCCAGCCGTCCGCCGTGGCCTTTAGGCCGGGCGTGCCCGACTCCATATAGTCCTGCGCGTCGAAGTGCGAGCGCGTGTTGTCGGGCGAACCGGCGGCGTGAACAATCGCCAGCCGCTTCGCGTCCCAGATCGGTTTGAAGCCCGCGAGCGCCGGATGCAAGCCGAAGAAACCGTCGAGGTCAACGACCGACTCGCCCAGTGCGCCGCGTTTCGGCTGCGCGATAGCGAGCGTCGGCCGCCACTCGTAATAATTTTTCTCACCGTGTGGCACGACCATGTTGAGACCATCCACCGCGCCGCGCTGGAAGATCGCGATCAAAGTCTTCCGCCGCCCGCCCGCCGCACCGTTCACGCCCTGCGCCAACACAGTACGTTGCAGGAACGATGGTGCGGCCGAGGCCAAGCCAATACTAGCGAGCGCGACCCCGCTCGACTTCAGAAAGAATCTGCGATTAATAGCCAT
>JANMAD010000688.1:0-4414 GCA_031359515.1 Acidobacteriota bacterium
CGTGGCGGTTCGGTGCGGCTGCCTTCGATCATCCTGCGCGATCTGGTCTTGAACAACGCGCCGACGCTGCTCATCGCCATCGGGATGACGCTCGTGATCCTGGTCGGGGAGATCGACATCTCGGTCGGCTCGCAGTTCGCCGTGTGCAGCATCGCCGCCGGCTGGTTGGCGAAGGACGGTGTGCCGATCCCGCTGTTGCTGCCGTGCGTGATCATGATCGGTGCGGCGATGGGCGCGCTAAACGGCGTGCTGGTGGGTCAGTTGCGTCTGCCTTCGATCATCGTCACGTTAGGGATGCTGACAGCGTGGCGCGACGGCTTGCGCTGGGTGACTGAGGGCGCGTGGGTGCAGAACCTGCCCGCGAACTTTCAGTGGTTTGGCTTGGGGCAGGCTGCGGGGCAGTGGTTGATCGTCGGCTTGGCGCTCGCAGTGCTGGTGAGCTTTAGTTGGCTGCTGCGCAATCTGCGTATCGGGCGCGCGATCTACGCGGTCGGCTCGGACGCGGAAGCGGCGCGGCTCGCCGGCATCGAGCCGCGCCGCGTGGTCTTCGGCGTGTTCGTCATCATGGGCGCGCTCGTCGGGCTGGCGGCGCTGCTGAATGCCGTGCGTTTCTCGGCCGTGCCGAGCAATACGGGCATCGGTTTGGAGTTGAAAGCGGTGGCGGCGGTGGTCGTCGGCGGGACGGCGATCACGGGCGGACGCGGCTCACTCGTCGGCACGCTCATCGGCGCGGCGCTCTTGGGCACTATCGGCACGGCGCTGACCTTCGCCGGTATCAATCCGTTTTGGGAGAAAGCGATTCAAGGCGCGATCATTCTGGCGGCCTTAGCGTCGGACATTCTGCTGGGCCACCTCGATAGATTTCGGCTGGCGGATTTCGGCCTGCGGACGGGAGCAGCCAAATGAGTGCAACTGCGCCGCCAGCCGACATCCGCGAGTTGCAATTGGAAGCGCCTTTGCGTGCGCGTCTGTTTCCGAATAACGAGTGGGTGCTGATCGTCGTGCTGCTCGTAGAGTGCGGCATCTTTAGTCTGACGGGGAACAATTTTTTATCTGCGTCAAATGCGTTCGAGATTACACGACTGAGCGTGGAGATCGGCTTACTCGCGTTGGCGCTCACGCCCATCATCATCACCGGCGGGATCGATCTGTCGGTTGGCTCGACGATGGGACTGTCCGCGGTCGTGCTCGGCGCGCTGTGGCGCGATGCACATCTGCCGATGATGCTCGCGGTTATGATCACGCTGCTCGTCGGTGTTGTGGGCGGCAGTCTCAACGCGCTGATGATCACGCGGTTGAAGTTTCCGCCGCTCATTGTCACGCTCGGCACGTTCTCGCTCTTTCGCGGCGTGGCCGAAGGACTGACGCGCGGGATTGAAAACTACTCAGGGTTCTCGCCGCGATTCTTGTTTCTGGGGCAAGGCTACGTCGGCGGCCGTATCCCGACGCAGTTGTTTATCCTTATCGCGGCGATTGCCGGCGTCTGGTGGTGGCTGCAACGCACAAGCTTCGGGCGCAGCCTCTACGCCATCGGCTATTCGGGCGAGGGCGCGCGTTACGCAGGCATCCCCGTCGCCCGCCGTTTGGGTTTTGTGTACGTGCTGTCGGGCTTGGCGGCGAGTCTTGCGGCGATCATCTACGTCGCGCATCTGGGGCAGGCGAAATCTGACGCTGGCACGGGCTACGAGTTGATGGCGATCACGGCCGTGGTGCTCGGCGGCGCATCAATCTTTGGCGGGCGCGGCACAGTGCTAGGCACGGTGCTAGGTCTGTTCGGCATCGTGATCCTGCAAAACGGGTTGCGCTTGAGCGCGCAGCCGGCGGAACTGGCGGGCATACTAACGGGCGTGTTGTTGGTGACGACGATTCTGCTGGATCGGCTCTCGACACGCGCGCAGGCGCAGCCGCGTGGGCAGACAATTGCGGAGGAGAGTGAAGTGAAAAATTCACAGGTCGCGCTCTTGAGTGCGGTGATTCTGGTCGGGGCAGTGATCGTCGCCGGCAGCAACTGGGTGTTGGTGCGCTCACTGCGGCAGGGCACGGGAACGATTACTGGCACGCAGAACGCAACCGCGCCGACGGCGAACGGGCACAAGCCGGTCATCGCGTTGATGCCGAAGGCGAAGGGCGATCCGTACTTCATCAGTTGCAAGGCGGGCGCGGACGAGGCGGCAAAAGAGTTGGGCGTGGAACTGCTGTGGGACGGCCCGACCGATCTCGATCCGGCGAAGCAGAATGAAGTGATCGAGGCGTGGATCACGCGCGGCGTGGACGCGATTGCGGTGAGCGTCGAGAACAAGGTCGGCATCTCGACCGTGTTGCGCAAGGCGCGCGAGAAGGGCATCAAGGTCGTCACGTGGGACGCTGATGCAGAGAAGGATGCGCGCGACTACTTCATCAATCAGGCCACGCCGCAGGGCATCGGCTACACGCTGACCGACGAGGCGGCCAGAATGCTTAACGGCAAAGGCGACTTCGCGATCATCACTGCGTCGTTGAGCGCAGCCAATCAGAACGAGTGGATCAAGTTTATCAAAGAGCGTCTGGCGCAGAAGTATCCCGACATGAAGCTGGTGGCGATTCAACCGAGCGAGGGCGACCGCGACCGCGCCTTCGCCGAGACGCAGACGGTCTTGAAGGTTTATCCGAACGTGAAACTGGTGATGGCGATTGCCGCGCCGGCCGTGCCCGGTGCGGCCGAAGCCGTCAAGCAATCGGGGCGCACGGACGTGAAAGTCACGGGGCTGTCGCTGCCTAACATGTGCAAGCCCTACATCAAAGAGGGCGTGATCGAATCAATCGTGTTGTGGAATACGGGTGATCTGGGCTACCTGACCGTCTATGCCTCAAACGCGCTGAGTACGGGCGGACTCAAAGCCGGCGACAAAGAACTGAAGGCCGGCCGGCTCGGCCAACTCGAAGTAGTGGGTGATGAGATCAGACTCGGCGCGCCCTTTGTCTTCAATAAAGGGAACATCGACAACTTTAATTTCTGAAAGACACGGACAGCTTAACGCGCGCTTTGCTGACGCAATGAAATGGTGATGAGGTTCGCACGACGCACAGTTTTATTTGTGGCCCTAGTGCTGCTGTCTTTGTGGCCGGCTGCGGCAGGGCAGCAACGGCGCGGCGCGCACCTTGCGCTCGGCGACAAGTCCGGCGCACAAAAATCCGGCGCAGCTTATCTCTTCTCGTACTTCAAAGGTAACGGCGAAGACGGGTTGCATCTGGCTTACAGTGCTGATGGTTTGAGTTGGCGCGCGCTCAATAATGACAACGCGCTGCTACGCCCTACCGTCGGCAAAGATAAGCTGATGCGCGATCCGCAGATCGCGCTCGGCCCTGACGGCTTGTTCCGCATGGTCTGGACAAGCTCCTGGTCTGAAGCCGTGCTCGGTTATGCCAGCTCGAAAGATTTAATCCACTGGTCGGAACAGCAAGCCATCACGCCGCTCGCGCAAGAGGCGAACGTGCGCAACGTCTGGGCTCCGGAGACTTTCTATGATGCGGCCAAAAAAGAGTACTTGCTGTTTTGGGCTACGACGATACCGGGGCGTTTTCCTGAGACAGACAACAGCGGCGACAACGGATTGAACCATCGCATCTATCTGACGACCACGCGCGATTTCCGTACCTTCACGCCGACCCGTCTGTTCTACGACCCCGGCTTCAACGTGATTGACGCCACGCTGATTAGAGACGGGCGGCGCTTCATCATGTTCTGCAAAGACGAGACCCGCCAACCCGTCGCCCATAAGAATCTGCGTTATGCCGTGAGCCGGCGGGCACAAGGGCCTTATAGGGCAGCGTCAGTGCCGATCACCGGCAACTACTGGGCGGAAGGGCCGTCGGCGATCAAGATCGGCGACAGGTGGATCGTGTACTTCGACAAATACAGAGAGCATCGCTACGGCGCGGTCGCGTCCACAGACTTGCAGCACTGGGCAGACATCTCCGCGCAAGTGCAGTTTCCCGCGGGCGCGCGTCATGGCACTGTGTTTCGTGTGCCGCCAGCGGTGCTCTCAGGGTTGCTTGCATTGTAGGGGGCAGACCTACGTGTCTGCCCCGTGTCTGCGATGTGCTGCCGGGGCAGACACGCAGGTCTGCCCCTACAGTGATGCGCAAACCGATCTAACATGAAGGGGCATTACATAATGAACCATCGTTCAAAGCGGCAGGCGCAAGTATGTGTGCTTGCGCTCCTCTTGGTCTTTAGTTTGAGCGGGGCAGCGCCTTGTATCATGGCGCAAACCGGCAACGTGGCCGACCTCCAGCGTGGCTTCGAGCGTCCGCCGGACAATGCGCGGATCATGATGCGCTGGTGGTGGTACGGGCCGGCGGTGACGAAGCCGGAGCTTGAACGTGAAATGCGCGTGATGAAAGAAGGCGGCATCGGCGGCTTCGAGGTGCAGCC
>JANMAD010000699.1:0-1762 GCA_031359515.1 Acidobacteriota bacterium
GTCTCGCTCCATCTCATGTTTATCCCCAAGGCAGATACGCTCGCATGGCCTGGGAGATGGACAACATAAAAGCTCTCTGTAACGCATGTCACATCTATTGGTGGCACAAGAATCCAATCCAGGCCGCAGATTGGTTTAAAGAGAAGTACCCAGAGCGTGCCGAGAAGCTAAGGTTGATGGCACAAGATTGGACTGCACCCCATAAATGAGACAGGTAGTTAGGGTGGTATCCTTGCAAAAGGAGAAGACCCATGACCCTGAAGCGGCGTCAGTTCACTAAAGAGTTCAAGCTCCAGATCATTCGCGAAGTCGAAGCCGGAAAGTCTGTCGCACAAGCCGCCCGCGAACATCAGCTTCATCCCAACACGATTATCAAGTGGCGCAAGCTCCACCTGCAATATGCCGAGCGCGCCTTCTCCGGCAACGGCCAGACCTACAAAGACGAGGCGCGCATCGCCGAGCTCGAACGCCTCGTCGGGCAGGTGACGATGGAAAACGCGCTGCTAAAAAAAGCCTTGGCGCGGCTCGAAGCGCACCAGCGGTCTCGACCCGACAATGGAGGCAGGAAGTGACGGCGCTGGTGCAACAACAAGCTGAGGCGACCACTGTCACGGTCGCCTGTCGAGCGCTTGCGTTGCCGCGCTCGACTTACTACCGCCGCCTCAAGCCGACGGCTGAAGTGGAGGTCGCCTCGCGCGATCTCATTCAGCAGGTCGCCTTGGAGTGGCCCGCTTACGGCTACCGGCGCATCACGGCGGAACTGCGAAGGCGCGGCCAGAGCGTGAACCGCAAGCATGTTTTGCGCTTGATGCGCGAAGATAACCTGCTGTGCCTGCGCAAGCGGCGCTTCGTCCACACGACGAACTCGGATCACCGGTTGCCAGTCTATCCGAACCTCGTGCCGGAGCTGATCCTGACGGGCTGTGACCAACTGTGGGTCTCAGACATCACTTACATCAGGCTCGGGCGCGAGTTCATTTATCTGGCCGTCATCCTCGACGCTTTCAGCCGCCGCGTGATTGGCTGGGCGCTCGAACGCTCGCTGGAAACAGAGTTGGCGCTCGGGGCGTTGCGCATGGCGCTTGAGGCGCGCATCGTCACCGCAGAGTTGGTGCATCATTCGGACCGGGGCGTGCAGTATGCTTCCGCAGATTACACGGCCTTACTCAAAGAGTACGGAGTCCGCATCAGCATGTCGCGGCGCGGCAACTGTTACGACAACGCGCAGGCGGAGAGCTTTATGAAAACGCTCAAGTACGAAGAAGTCTACTTGCGTGAATACGAGACGATGGTTGAGGCGCGGACTTCGATCAGCCATTTTCTCGAGGCGGTCTATAATCAGAAGCGGTTGCACTCGGCTCTCGGCTACCTGCCGCCGGTCGAATTCGAGCAGCGAAACATGCAACCGGTATCACCCTAACTGGTTGTCTCACTTTAGGGGTGCAGTTCAGTATGCTGCTAATTCTCTTCATGGAGAGCTCCTTCTTTATAGGCGCTGATAGGCGAGAGCGGGACTGCTTTTACACCCGACGTAACGGATGTGTCAATGGTTGACCGCACTAGAATCCACCTTACCCATCATTGTAAAGTAAAGTCACCACCGTCACCTCCGTCACACATTCTCAAGCTGCTCACGTATTGAGATAACGCTGGCCAATGACGGATGTGACAGTCGTGACGATGCAGATGCACCTCCTAAGAGGCTGCCCTAAAATGCGGACAGCCGATAAATTGAGTATTGCTAATGTGCAGCTTTTCGCGG
>JANMAD010000001.1:0-2695 GCA_031359515.1 Acidobacteriota bacterium
GGCGGGTGCTTACGTCGCCACGACCCGCCCGCTACCGCAGGCGGTACTGACAAGACACCCTCGCATAGTCGCACCCAATCGCAAGCCGCTATAGTGCGCCAAAGGAGGATGTTTATGCGTCTGACCGAGATGGTCGCCTGCGCGGGTTGAGCGGCGAAACTCGCGCCGAGCGATCTCGCCCACGTGCTGGGCGGCTTGAACATTCCTAAGTCTGCCAATCTGCTTGTCGGCATCGAGACGGCGGACGACGCGGGTGTGTATCTGCTGCGCGACGACCTTGCGCTCGTGCAGACGGTGGATTTCTTCACGCCGATTGTTGATGACCCGTACGACTATGGCCGCATCGCTGCGCTCAACTCGATCAACGACGTGTTGGCGATGGGCGGCACGCCGATCACCGCGCTGGCCATTACATGCTTCCCGAAGAAGGGTCTCGACTTCGCGATCCTCGGCGACATCATGCGCGGCGGCTTGGACGTGTTGACCGAGCATGGCGTCGCGCTCCTCGGCGGGCATAGCGTGGACGATCAGCAGATTATGTTCGGCTATGCCGTGACCGGCACGATCCACCCGCAACGCATCATCACCAATCGCGGCGCGCAGGTCGGCGATGTGATCATCCTGACGAAGCCTATCGGCACGGGCGTCATCTCGACCGGCATCAAGTTCGGCAAGGCGAGTGAAGAAGTAATGCGCGCGTCGCTCGCTACGATGCTGCTGGCCGGACGCGAGGCGGCGGCGGCGATGCAAGAGTTCGACGCGCACGCCGCGACCGATGTGACCGGCTTCTGGCTGCTTGGGCATGCGTGGGAGCTGGCGCGGGCCAGTAACGTCACGCTTGAGTTGGCAGCGGAGCGTGTGCCGCTCATCAACGGCGCGTTGGAGTTGGCCGCGCAGGGGTCGTTAACGAGCGGCGACAAAACGAACCGACGCTACGTCGGTGACGAAGTGCGCTTGAGTGCTGAAGTCAGCCCGGCCATGGGCAATCTATTTTTCGATCCGCAGACGGCCGGTGGTCTGCTGATCGCTATCGCACCGGAGCGCGCCGATGCGTTGCTCGCGCGCCTGCGTGAACAATACGCAGACGCAAGTATCATCGGTCGCGCCATCACACGCGGCACACATGCAATCGTAGTTGAATAATTATGCCCGAACAGAATTTCTCGCAGCCGGAAGCAGTGGCAGCCCAGCACGCGGAGACGCCACGCGCCGCCTCGCCGCGTCGCCGCGTGGCGTCGCTCGTCTTTAAACTCATCATTTGTCTGGCCTCCTTGCTCACGTTGCTCGGCGGCTCACTTGGTGAGCACTTCTATCAGCCAGAACCTTTTAATGATTGTCTCAACGACGGCGCGGCGCAGCAGACCAAGCCCGCGCCTAAAGCGACGCCCGCCGAGGCGGACAAGTTGGCCCGCCCCGTCAGCGAGCCGTACACGGGCGATTTGTCGATCTTTGAAGACCCGCAACGCGCGGAGCGTTTGCAGATCGAGCGCGTGCTGGACTTGTTGCAGATCAAGGCGGGCGCGAACGTCGCGGACATCGGCGCAGGCTCTGGTTGGTTCACCGTGCGCGCGGCGCGGCGCGTGGGCAGTGCGGGCACAGTCTATGCCGTCGAGATCAATCAGGCCTATCTCAAGCACATCGCCGCCCGCGCCGCAGAGGAGAAGTTGCCGAACATACGCACGGTGCTGGGGCGCGAAGATGATCCGCTCTTGCCGCCCGCGAGTGTGGATGCCGTGTTGCTCTTAAAGACCTATCACGAGATCGCGCAGCCCGTCCGCCTGCTGCGAAGCTTGCGCGCGGCGTTGCGCACGGGCGCGCTCGTCGGCGTCATTGATCGCAATGGCAAGGGCGATGATCACGGGCTGGATGCGCCCGTATTGATAAAAGAGTTCGAGCGCGCAGGTTATGAGCGCGTGGCGCAATATGATTTCGTCAAGCCGGATAAGATGGACTATTTTCTGATCTTCCGCGCGCGGAGTTAATCTGTTGAAGTCTGGACTTGATCTTACAGACAGTGGATTGCGGTCAATACTTATCTGACAGCCAGATCATCATAAGTCAGGAACTTGATGGTTTCGGTTTGTTTCGCTCGCGGGGGTGAGGAGTACGGTAATTCCACACTTGAACCTTTCCGTGGAATTATACTGTGTCTCAAAATAAGGATTGAGTTTGGCTGCGGATAGCGGTAAAAGCCGCCTCTAGGGATGATTAGACCGACAGTATCGGTATAAGAGAGTAATTGCCAGATATAGACCGATAGTGTCGGTAATAGGCGGCGTAGGGCTGTTAATTACCGACCCCTTCGGTCTACTATGCGTTAGATTTCCTTTTCGTCGCGCACATATTTTTCTGCGATTGCTATGACCTCGAAGTCTGAGTACCAGCAATCATCAATTGAATCGTGGTCGCCCGCATATTTACTGCGTTTCTTTTTCGTGAGTGTCGCGCCAGATATGTAACCGCAGTCGTTATATTGAACCCATCGCCAAATTGTCGGGGCGTCGAAACGATGGTGATGCTTATTCAAAATCTTGAGTGCTTCTTCAATGCTCATCGCTGTCGCGTCCTTTCAACGCCGGAAATCTAACAAGCTAACTGAGGCGGTCGTGTCAAGCGGTTTCTTGCACCTCCGGCATCGTGGAGACTAACGCCGACCCTTTTTTCCGCAAGCATTCGACATACCTCGCCTCGTCGT
>JANMAD010000047.1:0-7022 GCA_031359515.1 Acidobacteriota bacterium
CCGCCGCGCAAGCCTAAAGGCGGATGAGGAGGAGTCAGCGATGGAGGCGAGACAGTTAGGCACGGGAGGCTTGCGCGCGTCGGCGCTGGGGTTGGGCTGCATGGGCATGTCGGAGTTCTACGGCGCGCAGAACGATGTTGAATCAACCGCGACGATTGGGCGTGCGCTCGACCTCGGCGTGAATTTTATCGACACGGCCGACATGTATGGCGTCGGGCGCAATGAAGAGTTGGTCGGGCGCGCGATTCGTGGGCGGCGCGACGAAGTTGTGCTGGCCACGAAGTTCGGCAACATGCGCGGCGCGGATGGCAGCTTTCTCGGCGTCAATGGGCGGCCCGAGTACGTGCGCGCGGCTTGCGATGCCAGTTTGCAACGGCTCGGCGTCGAGGTGATCGATCTTTACTACCAGCACCGCGTCGATCCGCAGGTGGCGATTGAAGAGACGGTGGGCGCGATGGCCGACCTGGTGCAGGCGGGCAAAGTGCTATTTCTCGGTCTCTCGGAAGCGGCGGCGGAGACGATTCGCCGCGCGCACGCCCTCCATCCCATTGCCGCTTTGCAGAGCGAGTATTCTTTGTGGACGCGCGACGTGGAGACGGAGATTCTGCCCGTCTGCCGCGAGCTTGGCATCGGCTTCGTGCCTTACAGCCCGCTCGGCCGCGGCTTCTTAACAGGTCAGTTCAGGCAGGCGGCCGATCTACCGGCGGATGATCGCCGCCGCCAGTTCCCGCGTTTTCAAGATGAGAACTTCGCGCACAATCTCAAACTCGTCGAGCGGGTCGAAGAGATCGCGGTGGAGCGCGGTTGCCAGCCATCACAACTCGCACTCGCATGGTTGCTCGCGCAAGGCACGGACATCGTGCCTATCCCCGGCACGAAGCGACGCACGTATCTGGAAGAGAACGTCGGCGCGCTGGCCGTCGAACTGAGCGCAGACGATCTGCAACGCATCAACGAGGTCGCGCAACCTGACGCCACGGCCGGTGCGCGCTATCCCGAACAAGCGATGGCCTCTGTCAATCGCTAGACAACAGGCGCGGCGGCCGTAAAGTTTTTACGGCCGCCGCGCGATGCTCATATCTGTTAGTTTGCGCGATTAGCTTTTAACCGTCGCCGCGCCCGCCTGTAAACCCGCCAACTCTTTTTCCAACGTTTCAATGCGCGCTTTAAGCTGTGCGGTCTTTGCGCTGTCGGTCGTCTTCGCGGCGAGTCGCTTGAGCGCGGTGAGTTGCGCGACCACGAGCGCCTGCGCGGCCGGCACGGCGATGTCGGGCTTGACGCCGACGCCCTCCCAGTTGGTTTTCGTCACCGTGCTGATGTAGCGCGCGAACGGGACGGTGACTAAGAAGTGATCGTTTAAGCGCCGGGGCATGACGGGATGCGCGCCGCCGCCGGTGGTCTCGCCGATGATGGTCGCGCGCTGCAAGTTCTGCAAGGTGTAACTGATAGCTTCGGCAGCCGAGAACGTGCCGCTGTCCGTCAACATGTACACGTCCTTATTCAGATAACGTTTGCCGGGCACGTCGTATGTCCACGCTTCCATCGTCGCATCGTCCAGCCGGTTGTACATATCATTGAGATGGACGCGCCCGCTGAACAGATGACTCATGATGAACTCGATGGTGTCGGCCGAGCCGCCGCGACTATGCCGCACATCAATAATGAGCGCGTCCGTGTCGTTCAACTCATTCAACGCCGCGCTCACCTTGTCGCCGACCTCAGAGACCGGAGCGAAGAAGCTAAAATACAGATAGCCGAGATTACCCGGCAGCCGCTCAACTTTTTCTAAGCCGTGCGTGCCCGACGGATCAGGCGGGAGCAGCCGGATGCGATGCTCCGTCGGCGGCTCTTTTGCGCCCGCCTCATCGGTGCGCACGATGATGCGCCGGCCGCCCTCAGCCGGCATTGCTTTATTCTCGTCGCCCGTATCGATGCGGCGCACGATGCGCACCGCGCCGGGCATAGTGTCGCCCGCATTTATGGTCTCGGCGCGGTAAACGATGCGCAGGTGTTTATCATGACTGACGGCTTGCAGATCAGTCGTAAGTTTCTTCGCCAACTCGACTGCGCTCGTGATCTGTTCGTACTCTTTGTTCGCTATCCGCGTGCGTATGGCCTTGTCCATCTCGCGCGCTACATCGGGATAGACGTAAGCCCCTGCCAGTTCTTTTAACGCGCCCTCGATGACCTGCGTGCGCGTGGCGGCGTCAATGGTCATGTCGGTTTGCGGCGGCATGAGCGAATCTTGGGCCCGCACATTAGCGGCACTGAAGCAGAGCGTGACGCATAGGGCGCAATAGACCGCGAGCGCGCGGCGGACGGATAACTGTTCAAGTTGCATTGTTGATTCCTTTTGCAGCACACAGATGCTGTCTGGTTTTCGTGACCGCAGTTAAAAACTGAATTTGATGCCGGTCTCCATGCGCCGCCCTGGCAGCGCGGCTATCGCCTGCCCGTAGAAAGGCGACGTTAGCACGCCGGTGTAGTTGATGCGATTCACGTGGTTGAAGAGATTGAAGACTTGCGCGTAGAACTCCATGTTCCAGCGTTTGCCCTGGCCGCCGGGCAGACCTGAGACGCCGCCGCCCTCGCCGTCAATCCGAATAGCGACCATGCGCGGCCCGCTGCCGCCGGCCGCCGCCTTTGGCTTGCCCCAACCGAACTGATAGCTGAGCCGCGTGCTCATGCCCCACTGCGCTGCGCCGCGTGCGCTGTTGCGCGTGAGACCGAGGGGGCGGTCGTTGCTGACGGTGTCGCCGTTATCGTCGCGCCCAGTCGTGATCGTATAGGGCGGCGCGGAGAAGAGGTTGAAGGAGTTGGCGACGCGCAGGCTTTTCGTCAAACGCATGTTGAACAAAGCGAAGAAGCGTTGGCGTATGTCGTTGACGGCGGGGCCGCGCTCGCTGCTGAGGTCGTAGTTGTTCGCGGGCAGCGCGAACGCGCCGTCCGCCTCGTTCGTCGTCTTAGCGAGCGTGTAATTCACGAACCAGAACGCGCGCCCACCGATTTTGCCGATGCCGGGGCCGAGACCTACGTTCCACTCGTGCCGCGTCGAGTTGGCCGACGACTCAACCTGTATAACGTTGCCGGCTGTCGGGTCGGGGCGCGCGAGACCCGGCGCGAGCGGCGCGTTCAAATTGCGCCCGCGCAAGAGATGCACGCCGCGTTGGAAACGATACTCGGACATCAGCCGAAAGCGTTTCAGCAAATCCTGTTCGACGCCGACGGAGGCTTGCGCGACGTAAGGCAGTTGCAGATCGGGCGCGACCGGGTAGCGGCTCGCAGGCAACACGAGCGCGCTGCCGCCGTTGAACGGATCGGGGAAGCCGGGATTATTGATGACCGTCTCGCGTTGGCGCGCACCGTTGATGCGCAAGGTTTGCTCGTAAGTATCAGCGCCGAACCAATCGTAGAACGCACCTGCGCCCGCGCGGATGGTCGTTCCGCCTTTTTTGAACGGCGACCACGCGAGGCCGGCGCGTGGCGCGAAGTTGTTATGATCGCGCAAGTGATTCTGCCATTCGTAACGCACGCCGAAGCTGAGCGTCAGACTTTTGCGCGCACGCCAATCATCTTGCCAGTATGCACCGAGTTGATATTGCGTGAGCGCGACCGACGAATCGCCCGCGCGTTGCGTGTAAGTCGTCGGCCGGTGCGCGCGAAAATCGGCGAGGCTGGCGAAGGTGAACGTGCCGTTCGTGTTGCGCGCATCGCGGCTCTGGTAACGGCCGACTTCCGCCAGCACGCCTGCGCGCATCGTGTTTTGCTTGTAGGCGAAGTCAATGTTGTCGCCCACTTCGTACTCGCGCACGTGCCGGTCGCTATCCAGCCCCGCGCCGCCGCGCGTGAACGCATTCAAGACTTGAATGGCCGGCGCATTGCTCGCCGAGCGGGCCGACGCGGACTGCCAGCGCGCTTGAAAACGAAACTCGTTGACGAGTTTTTCGGTCAACAGACCGGAATCAACCGCGCGCAGCACATGCTCGACCGTGTCGCTCGTGTAAGCGCGGTCGAACAGGCTAAAGTCGCCGACGCCGAGATTGTCTTGCCGCAAGGCGTTGCGCTGATACTCCGCGCGCAACGTGTGCGTCTTCGTCAGCGCATGCTCAAGCCGTGCGCCCAAGTTGAGCGTGCGCGAAGGCCGCCGGACTGTGCCGTTGAACGTACTGTCAGGCAGCGCGGCGAAGATCGTCTTGGAATCATATCCGACGTTGCTGTCGCCGTTGATAAAGAGCGACGTGTGGTTGGCCCACAAGGGCACGTCGAGCGTGAAGCCTGTGCGGCGCGTCTGTTCGGGCGCGCGGCGTGGCGCGAAGGCGGCGCGTGCGGCAAGCGCTTCGTCGCGGAAGCCGAAGTTGAAAGAGGCATGGACGTTATCCGTGCCCGGCTTCGTCAGGATGTCCACGCTGCGAAAGCCTTCTTCGTGGAACTCGGCAGCGTAAGGGTTGCGGCGAAAACGTATCTCGCGAATCTGCGACTTGGGCGGGAGTTTGCCGCCGCGAAAACCGTTGACGCGGATAGTCGCGCCGGGGCCGGCCATCTGCTCTAAGACTTGCTGCATCTCGTCGGGGTCGTCGGGCAGTTGCGCGATCTGATCCGCCGTCAAGACTGAGCTAAAGGCATCGCCGCGCGGATCAGTCTTACGCTCCTGCGCGTCGGGCGCGACCGTCACGTCCTCCTTCACGTCCGCAATCGCCAGCCGCACGTCGCGCGTGTTCGCGCCCGCGCGCACGCTGACATCGTCGAGCGTCTGCGGCTCAAAGCCCGGTGCGGCGACACGCAGGAAGAATTTTCCTGCTGCGAGTTTCGTCAAGACCGCGCTGCCGCGCTCGTCGGCCGCGGCCCGTTGCACGACCGCGCCCGCCTTCGTCAACAACTCGACCTGCGCGCCGGCGATCAGCGCGCCGTTCGGATCGTAGACAGTCACGCGCAGACTCGTCTCCGTCGTATTACGACTCTGCGCCGCCAACGGGCCGCCGAGCAGCGCGAGCGCGAGCAGGCACGCGAGCGTGCGCATCATTGTGTTTGCTCCGCGCATAACCCTTCACTTGCCTTTCTTCTGAAACTTGTCGGCCTTGAATTGCGGGTTGACCTTGAAAGTTTTGATCTCCCACTCTTCGTTGACCGTGCCCTCATTGGCAAACGTGATCTGGTGCGGCCACATAATGCCATCCACCGCACGGTAATCGCCGAAGCGCACTTCGGTCTCCGTCTCTTTTATCTCCGGCGGCGGCAGATTGGCCGCGATGTCCTTCGCCTCCACCTTCGTCTCCACCTTCGCACCGCCATGACTGTCCCCGGCGGGCGGCGGCCCCGTGCGCATCATCATGCGCATGACGGGTGCGTTGCTGCGATAGGTCAACATCAACGGGCGGTGCGTGGACTGATCGAGAAAGAGCCGCGCGTTGAAACCGTTCGCGCCTTTGCAATCAAGCACGTCCGCCTGTCCGTCCTCAGCTTTGGCTTCGCCCGCATAAGTCCATGCGACCTGCTGATCCGCCGGCGCGTTCAGCAAGAGCGCGAGCATGTAGCGCGTAAACTCCGCGCGCACACGCGCACCGCTTCCCTCACCGGGCGCGCCACCACCGGCGGCGGGCGGCGGGCGGCGAATGACGATGTTGCCGCCGCCATCGCTGTGCATGTCAGACCAAGCCTGCGTGCCGTCGAACGCGACCGTCTCGGTGATCGAGTTGCCCATCGGCAAATCAATGTCATGCGTCTTCATAAACTTGTCAGGCATGGCGAACGCGAGATTGATCTCGCCACCCATTTGCGGCGGCGCATCCGCCGCGCCGTGCATGCCGCCCCCGCCACCCTGCATTTGCATCACCATCACGCGCCGGAACTGGCCCGTCACCGCGAGGCTCTGCACCGTCTGCAACTTCTCCGTCCCGCCGAGCGCCGCCCGCGCCGCGCCCAATAACGTCTGCACGCGCGCCACATCCGCGCTGGTCTGCGCGATCACCGCGTGCAACAGGATCACCACGAGGCTCGTGCCGAGCAAATATCTTTTCAGTCTATGCATGAAACTCATCTCCTTTTTAAGGGCCGCTATTGACCGTACAACTCTCTCGAACGCGCACCATCATCGCCCAAACGCGCCCGCACGTGGTTAAGCCCACGCAAAGAGTTTGTAAAGAATGTAAAATCTGATCGGTGTGCGAGCTAAGGAAAGTTTTTCGCGGCGGCGCTCATAATGATGGAATGCTATGATGCGGTAAGCCTATGGACGTAACCGACCGCCGCTACTTTAAAAACTGGCTAAGGACTCTGAGCCAAGCTAAGCCGGCCAAGCTATGGCAGGATTTCACTGCGCAGGAAGAACTACCGTCCCGCGCATTCTCGCTAACTGCCGCGGCCGTCTACTCCGCGAACATCGAAGGCAACCCGCTTGATCTAAATTCTTTTTTGCAATCGAAACTGCGCGGACAACGCCCGCGCTTTAAAGCTAAAGAACACGAAGAGATAGAACTAATAGCAGAGGCGTATGCGTTTGCGGGCAGCTATGCACTGAACGAGAAAAACTTGCTGACGGCACATGGCATCATGGCGACGACCCTGATGCCGAAAGCAGCGCGGGGCAAATATCGCGACCAGATGGTTTATGTTTACAGCCGTGCGGGGATGGAGTATGCCGCCCTTGAGCCGGAGTATGTGCCCGCCGCGATGCGCAACCTGTTCGCAGAAATTCGTGCGCTGAAAAAAACCTCGTTGGATGTAGCGAGTGTTTTTTACCACGCGGCATTGATACATCTGGTCTTTGCTCACATCCATCCGTTCATGGACGGCAACGGGCGCGCGGCGCGGCTGTTGGAAAAGTGGTTTCTGGCATCACATCTCGGCCGGGCAGCATGGCACGTGCCCTCTGAGTGGTACTACAAACAACAGCGCGGCACTTACTATCGGAACATCAAACTCGGCTTGAACTATTACACGCTCGACTATGATCGTTGCGTCCCGTTTCTCACGATGCTGGTCAAATCGCTCACCCCTTGAACCTATCGTGCGCAAGACCAAGCGCG
>JANMAD010000141.1:0-15446 GCA_031359515.1 Acidobacteriota bacterium
GGCTTTCCGGAAGGTGTCGTCAACATCGTGCCCGGTTACGGCGAGACGGCGGGCGCGGCCCTTGCGGCGCACCCGGACGTGGACAAGATCGCTTTCACTGGCTCGACTGAAGTCGGCAAACTGATCGCCCGTGCGGCGGCCGACAATCTCACAAAGGTCTCGCTTGAATTGGGCGGCAAAGCGCCGAACATCGTCTGCGCTGACGCCGACATGGAGCAGGCGGTGAACGGCGCGTTGATGGCCATCTTTTATAATCAAGGACAAATCTGCACCGCCGGCTCACGCCTCTTTCTCGACGAGCGCATCAAGGATGAGTTTCTCGAACGCTTCAAGGCGAAGGCGGAGAAGATCAAAATCGGCGATCCGTCGGACAAGACGACGCAGATGGGCCCGCAGGTCTCGCAGGCGCAACTTGATCGCATCAAGGGCTACGTAGACATCGCCCGCGCGGAAGGCGCGACCGTCTTTAGTGGCGGTGCATCGCCTGAGTTGGCAGAACAGTTTCGCGGCGGCTACTTCTTCAGCCCGACCATCTTCAGCGAAGTCACCAACAAGATGCGTGTCGCGCAAGAAGAGATTTTCGGCCCTGTCTCTTCGGTTATCACTTTCACGGATGAGACCGATCTGATCCGGCAGGCGAACGATACGATCTACGGTCTCTCGGCCGGTATCTGGACGCGCGACATCACGCGGGCGCACCGCTTCGCACGCGAGATCAAGGCGGGCGTCATCTGGATCAATACCTTCAACATTATGAACGCCGCGTCGCCCTTCGGCGGTTACAAACAATCGGGCTATGGGCGCGAGATGGGCCGCCACGCGCTCGATCTCTACACGCAGGTCAAGAGCGTCTGGGTCGATCTTTCAGGCAAACCCATCGGCTGGTTTGGCAACTAAGGAAAATGATGAACGCAGAACGATGAACGATGAAGCAAAGACAGTTGCTTTATTCATCGTTCATCGTTCTGCGTTCAGCCTTATCTTCGCTCTCCCGCGTTTCACATGAAAGAAGGAGCAGCTATGCATTCACGGCGCACAATCGGCTTGTTGTCCCTGACGCTCTTCAGCGTATTTTTACTAACCGCCTGCCCGGCGCAGACGAACATCGGTAAGATCAACTCCGACCCGGATCGCTATCGCAACAAGGAAGTCGGTATCGTCGGCAACGTGACGGACGGGTTCGGCGTTACGTTCGTGGGCGGTGCATACAAAGTTGATGACGGGACAGGCTCGATCTGGGTCGTCTCGAAGGGTGGCAGCACCCCGTCGAAGGGCGCGCGGGTCGGCGTGAAGGGGCGTGTGCTGAACGGCTTCAGCTTCGGCGGGCGTAACTTCGGCACAGTGATCCAGGAGTCCGAGCATCGCACCAAGTAAGCAGCGCTTGAGTCATTGACTCATTTGTTCATTGAATCAATGACGCACTGAACAAATGAGTCAATTGCTCCCGGCGCTCGCCGCGCAGTTCGCGGCCCTGCACGCGCGTTCGCTCGCGCTGGTAGATTTAGTGCCGCCGGACACGCTCTACTGGCAGCCGCGTGCAACGCGCGTCTTCCCCGTTTACTCGTGCGGGGAATATATCCTCCGCGCGGCGGCGTGCGTCGAACAGACCTTCGGCGGTATCACCGCGAACCTGTGGGATGATCCGTTTGAATGGACGCTGCCCGAAGCGCTCCCGACACCGACCCACGTCGCCGCATATTTAATGGAAGTAGAGGCGACCCGGCTGCGCGGCTGTGCGCTGCTGCACACGGACGACGAACTGCGGCAAGAGATCGCCGTGCCGTCCGGCGAGATGCAGACCCTCTCCGCGCTCTTGCTCGACACGCTCGCCCGCGCGACGCATTATCAGGGCCGCGCCTTTGCAACGTTCCGCCTTTTCTCCGATGCGCAACTACCGTCGGTCTGATGTGTGCGAGCCGCATTAACAATCAAGCGAGATGATGGCTACGAAGGCGCGCGAAAAAGCACGAAACATGAAACTGTGCAGGGGCGTTCGTGTTATGACAGGCGGCTTGGCGGCGCACATTGCTTGACGAAGTGAGGTCTCTCCGAAATGTTTTGCCCGAAATGTAGTCAACAGCAGGCGGATGGGTCGCGCTTCTGTTCGCGCTGCGGATTTCCGCTCGCCGGCGTGAACGAGTTGCTTACTAGCGGCGGGCAACTGCCGGTCATGACGGTCGCACCTGCGAGTGGCATGCGCATGCAGTCGCCTAAGCGTAAAGGTTTGCGCCAGGGTGGCGGCATAATGTTGATCGGCGCTTTCACCGTCCCGCTCCTCGCGCTACTGCAAGAGTTATTACACATTGATGGGGAGTTCCCCATCATCGGCGTGATCATTACCCTGCTCGGTCTGTTGCGCATACTCGTGGCGGTCTTTTTCGAGGATGGCACGCCGCGTCCGCAAGCAACTATGCCCGCCTACGCGCCGCCCACAGTTGCACAATTCGGCGGGGCACAGCAGCAGTCCGCGCTGCCGCCGGCGCAAGGCACGCCCATCTACAACTATCGCCCACCGCAGATACACACCGCCGAAATGCAGCCGCCCGCAAGCGTGACGGATCACACTACGCGCCTGCTTGAGAAGCAGACTGATGCGGAGCAGGATAAGCACTAACGTCACGCACAGATGAACGACTCCGTCGCCCTACTCTCGCGTCTGCGTGCGCGGATCGCTCAGACCGGCCCGCTTACTTTCCATGATTGGATGGCCGCGGCGCTCTATGACGAGCGCGCCGGTTATTATGCGCGCACAGACCTCGTGCGTTGGGGACGCACGGGCGACTATCGCACCAGCCCTGAGCGCAGCCCGCTCTTCGCCGCCACCTGCGCACACTACTTCGCCCAACTGCACACAGAACTTGGCGCGCCTGACCACTGGACGATCATCGAAGCCGGCGCGGGCGCAGGCCACTTCGCGGCCGGTGTGCTGGACACGCTTGCGGATGAGCATCCACACATTCTGCGCGCGACGCATTACGTGATCGATGAGCGGAGCGGCGACGCCATCGCCCGTGCGCGCGAACGTCTGACAACGCACGCGGGGCAAGTTGCTTATGCCCCGTTGCATGAGTTGGCCACGCCCGTGCGCGCCGGGATCATCTTCGCTAATGAGTTGCTCGATGCGCTGCCGGTGCATCGGGTCGTGCAACGTAGGGGCGGGCTGCGCGAATTGTGTGTAAGCTCGAACGGAGCAGGGGAGTTCGTCTGGCTTGAGTGCGCGCCTGGCACATCGCGCCTCGCAGAACATTTCGCGCGTATGGGCGTCACGCTGGCTGAGGGGCAGATTGCGGAAGTAAACCTCGCCGCCGATGAATGGCTCGCCCGCGCCGCGCATGCACTTGAGCACGGCTTCATCATGCTCGTTGATTACGGTGCGGAGGCGAGGGAACTGTACGACGCAGAGCAACGGCCCGATGGCACTTTACGCGCGTTTCACCGGCATCAGCTTAGTGCGGATGTGCTGGCCCGCCCCGGCGAGCAAGACCTGACTACGACCGTAAACTGGACACAGATCAAACAAGCGGCCGCGGCTAACGGGCTGCGCACAGTCCTCTTTAGCAAACAGGCTGAATTTCTCCTGCACGCCGGTCTGCTCGCGCAACTCGAACGTATGTGCGCGCGTCTGCCGAATGAAGCCGGGCGCATCGCGTTGCGCCTGTCAGCGCGCGATATGATCCTGCCCGGCGGCATGAGCCAGAGCTTTCAAGTGTTGGTGTTGCAGAAGTGCGGCACGCCTTAACCGGCGGCCTTTAGTTTGTTCAGATAGTGCTTGCGAAACTTCGCCACCTTGGGTGCGACGACCGCGCGGCAATAAGGTTGATTCGGATTGCGCGCGAAATACTGCTGGTGATATTCCTCCGCCGGATAGAACTCCGTGAGCGGCACGACCTCCGTCACAATCGGCGCATCCCAGACGCCATCTCGTTGTAGTTCGGCTATGACTTCCGCCGCCGCGTGCTGTTGTGCGGGCGTGTGATAAAAGATCGCCGAACGATATTGCGTGCCTACGTCCGCGCCCTGCCGGTTCAGTGTGGTGGGATCGTGTATGGCGAAGAACACGCGCAGCAGATCGCCGTAGGAGACAACCTGCGGATCGAAGGTTAGCTGCACCACTTCCGCGTGACCGGTCGTGCCAGCGCAGACCGCTTGATAAGCAGGGTTCGGCACGTGGCCGCCGGCATAGCCTGACACCACCTGCGTCACGCCGCGCAAGTCTGCGTACACGGCCTCAAGACACCAGAAGCAGCCGCCGGCGAGCGTGGCGGTCTCAGAATTATTATTAGAAGTCATCTGTAGTAGTCATCCTCGCCCTCATCATAAAACTCGGCGGCTAGCAACACAACTCACAGCAATAACGAACTGCGCTTATGCGAGGCTGAGCGCGACGGCGGCGAGCGCATATGCGACCATCCCGCGCCGGCGCTTCTGTTTGCAGTGCCCACTTTCAGCGATGACGCCAGGTTTGGGTCTGCGTCGAAGTTATTGCAGTTGCCTCGCTCTCAGCATGCAGGACAGGTGCGCTCGCTATTGGTGGGGGGGGGACTGCTTGGGTGGCGTGTCTGGCTAGAGTCTGTGTGCCGGAAAGGACGGTGTGCGCTTCCACCGCGCAGAACAGATCAGGCTGAGTTGTCGGTTGCTTCGGCGACGAAGCGATAACCGACGCCGCGCACGGTTAAGAGATGGCGCGGGCTGGCGGGTTCGTCCTCGATATATTTTCTGAGGCGCACGATGAAGTTGTCTATCGCGCGTGTGTCCGTGTCTTCCTGTAGCTCCCAGACCTCTTCGAGCAGCGACTTGCGCGAGACCACCCGCCCCTCATGCTTGATCAAATGACGCAGCAGTTTTGCTTCCATCAGCGTAAGCCGCATGGTCTGCGCATTGGTGCGTAGCTCCAGCGCGCCGAAGTCGATCTGCCGGCCGGCGAAGACGAATAGCTCCGGCGCGGTCGGCTGTGCGCCAACGTGCGCGCTTTGGCCGGCGGCCGGCACGGCCGTGTTGCCGCGGTCAAGATGAAACCATTCGCGGCGGCGTAGCAGCCCTTTGATGCGCGCGAGCAAGATGGCCAACTCGAACGGCTTCGCCAGATAATCGTCCGCGCCCGACTCGAACCCGCGCAGCACGTCTTCGGGGTGCGCCCGTGCGGTTAACATCAGCACCGGCACGAACTGCCCCGCTTGTCTTAGCTCCGCCGCGACCGTGAAGCCGTTCTTCCCCGGCAGCATCACATCTAATACCACCGCGTCGTAAGTTGCGCGCTCATCCAGCAAGCGCGCAAGCGCCGACTCGCCATCACTGACGATCTCGACCGTGTAGCCTTCGGCTTCAAGGTTATAACGCAGCCCGTCGGCCAAGTGGCGTTCGTCTTCGACGATTAGCACCGCGCTCATCGTTGTTCAGCCCTCGGCAGGTGGATGGTGAACGTGCTGCCCTGCCCCAGTCCCGCGCTCTCGGCGAAGACGCGCCCGCCGTGCCGCTCGATGATCGAGCGCACGATGAAGAGGCCCAGCCCCGTGCCCTTGAAGCGCGTCATGAATTTGCCGGGCACGCGATAGAAACGGTTGAAGATGCGCTTCAATTGCGCGCTGGGAATGCCGATGCCGCGATCCGCCACGCGCACGGCCACGCGGCGCGGATCGAGCGTCGCTACCTCAACCGAAATCCGCACCTCTTTGTCAGAATACTTGACAGCGTTGTCGAGCAGATTCGCCACCGCCGCGCGCAACTCGTCGGCGTCACCCGCGACCCGCGCGCCCGCCGCGTCGAGCGCGTCCACATATTGCAGCGCGTCCGGCGGGAGATTGTATTGCCGGCGCGTGGTGTCGAGACAGTCGCGCACCATTTGATCGAGTTGGATGATCGCCACTTCGGTGCTGCGTTGTTTGTGCGTGGCGCGACCGGCGCGCAACACCTGTTCGACCGTGCCCAACAGCCGGTCGCTGTCGGCCAGCATGATGTCGTAGAACTCTCTGCGCCGCGCTTCGTCCACCTCGCGCGCCTTGAGGGTTTCCAGATAGAGCCGGATCGACGCGATGGGTGTTTTCAACTCGTGCGTCACCGCGTTGATGAAAGCGTCGTGCTGTTCGTTACGCTTGATCTCACGGATCAGGAAGATCGTGTTGAGGACGAGACCCGTGATGAGCAGCACGAAGAAGATGATGCCGAAGACAAGCAGCGCGACCTCGCGCCAGTTGAGCAAAATCCAGCCGACATTGAGCGCGAGCGCCAGCACGACCAGACAGATGCCGAGCGTGAGAAAGACGACGACCGATTTGCGACGACTGCCAATACGCATAACGATCTCATTCTATAGCGGATCGCGCTTTCGGCGATAAGCAATCTCATTCAATCGCGAACGGCTATAAAATACGCACGTGCTAAAAGGGCAAACGCGACCGGGAGGGCCCACCAAATGGCGGTCACTCCCGGTCGCGTGCTGGTGGCTGAGTTAGCGCTGCTTTACGCTGCGCGCCGGAGCGCTTCAGGCTCGGCGGCGGCGGCGGCGATGGTAGCCCGACTGATCAGCTTAATGTCTTTCGCCAAGCCGAGCAGTTGCAGCGCGCGTATGCCATACCAGTTCACGTCAATCTCGTACCATGTCAGGCCATGCCGGGCGGCGCGGGGATGCGCGTGATGGTTGTTATGCCAGCCCTCGCCAAACGTCAACAGCGCGACCCACCAGCTATTGGTCGAGTCGTCCGTGGTAGTGAAGCGGCGCGTGCCCCAGAGGTGTGTCGCCGAGTTAACCAGCCACGTCGCGTGCAAGCCGAAGACGACGCGGAAGAAGATGGCCCACAGCAACATTGACCAGCCGCCGAAGGCGAACAGCGCCACGCCGAGGATGGTCAGCGGTATCCAGTAAAAATTATTCAGCCAGACGTGGAAGCGATCCTTCATCAGATCGGGGGCGTAGCGTTGCATCACCTGTTCGCCGTGCTGTTGCGCCGTGCCGCGCAGAATCCAGCCCATATGCGCCCACCAGCGGCCGTCGCGCGGCGTGTGCGGATCGCCGGGCGCGTCCGTGTGCGCGTGGTGGATGCGGTGCGTGACGACCCAATCAATCGGCCCACCTTCTAAGGTCAGCGTGCCGCAGATGGTCAGAAAATACTCAACCGCTTTCGGCGTCTTGTAACCGCGATGCGTCAAGAGCCGGTGATGACCCATGCCGATGCCGAGACTGCCCGCCACCCACCACAGCAGGACAGTGACGGCAAACGCCTGCCAACTGAACACGAAGAGCGCGGCGACTGCGCCCAAGTGGAAAAGGATCATAAAGATCGAGGTCGTCCAGTTGATCCGCCCCGGCGCTCTTTCACCTAGAATTGTTACTCTGCTCATAAGCCCCTCATTGAAGTTAGAATTGTTCTCGCCCCTATTGGACGCGCGTCACACCGCACATAGTAGCAACCCGCGCCGCGGCCGTTTGTAATAGTTATGTAATTGCGTTAGGGCGGTGGGGCGGGCTTAACCTTTGCGCGTCATTTTAGTTACGGATGTGTCACGCAACCTCACGACGGTTGGCTGATACGATTCTGGCACTTTCCCGTGCCGTGCCGGCCAATAACTTCGACTTCGCGCCGCATCGTGTCCGGGGTGGCGTGCGTGTAGGGACGCTGCCGAATTTTTGTGCAGCCTCACTATAGCGATTTGCAAATGGATGTAACCTGCACTTTATGTTTCCAACTCAGCGTTCTTTTCATTCGCTAAGGCATGCGCCCTATTGAAGGGTCACACGCAAATGCAAACCGCTATAGATGTCGAACCCTTCGCCTTTAATCTGATAGCCACGTTGCGCGAAATACTCAGCGTAAGGAGTGAGGGAAACCAGCCGGCTGTTTGCGATGGGTGGCAGCATGACGAAAATATCTATGTCTTGCGTGGCGAACGGTTCGACGTAAAACATCGCGCCGATGTCCCCGCCGACAGCATAGTCCTAATCTTTCGGGGGGTGATTTAGTGGTGCGCAGCGGGTTTGGCAATAATGGGTGGTTGGGCCTCAGGTTCGCGGCGATAGAAGACACGCGGGCGTTGCGCGGTGCGATGTTCGACCTCTAAGCCGCGCTCCGCTTCCGTGAACGAGAGGTCTAGCCCCAGTCCGCGCGCCGCTTGCATCTGGTCGAGCTGCATGCGGGGCACACGCGCCGTCGCGTAGTCGAGCCATTCGCGCACGACGATCTGGCCGTCTTTCGGTTCGTCATCCGCCACGGCTTGCTTCAAGCCCTCTTCGACCAGCGCATACGTGAGCAGCCCGTGGCCGACTTGCGCTGCTTCCTGCGCCGCTTGAAAACTCTGTGCGGCCGTCAGGATGTACATGCCCTTCTCGTAAGCCAACTGCGCCAAGCCCTTCGAGTTCATCGGCCCGCGCCGCTTCTCTTCGGCTTCCAACGCTTGCCCGGAGTTGCAGGCATCTATGACGAAGACGAGTTGCGCGGCGTCAATCTTTTCAAACGCCGCTTCCAACTCGCGGTCGGAGATGCCGTGCGCGAGGATCGCGTCCAACGCGGCCTGATTCACTGCGGTGCGCGCACCCATATAACCGAGGTCATGCGGCAACAGATAAAAGCGATTCTCATGCGCCGTGCCGTGCCCGGCGAAGTAAACGATGAGCGTGTCCTCAGGTTGTATCTGCGCCGTCAGTGCGGCCAACCGGGCGAGCATATTCTGCTTTGTCGCTTGCGCATCGAACAGCGTGATCGCCTGCACGCGCCCGACGCGCCCTAACCCCTCTTGCTGCCGCTTGACCTCTGCGCTGAAGGCTGCGGCATCGGCGACCGCATACTTCAAGTTGTACTGTGGGTTGGCGTACTGGTTGACGCCGACGGCCAGAATATATGTTGTGCCCTGCCGTTTGAGACTGTTCGCACCGGTCAGACTGAAGGCGACATCGGTGCTCTTTACGCCCGCATGGTTGAAGGCATAAGCGGTGAATTCGTTCGCGCCCGCGACGACCGCCACGCTTGTCTCGCACCGCGTACGCTGCGGCGCGGATGCGCCGCGCGCAGGCAGTTGCCGACAGCCTGATCGCGGCGCGAACAAGTCGCCGTGCCATGCACGCACAAGCGAGCCGTTGCGGAACAGACGCAGGTCGTGTGCGCCGCCCGTCGCCGGCTGTCCGGCTTGCCCCGGCGCGCTTGCATCATCCGTGACTTCGACCGCAAGTCGCACCATGTGCTGCCCGGATAAGACCATGCCGGCCGCGTTGCGCCCGACAGCACCAACTGTATCGCGCTGCATGATGGCAAGCTGCGGCTGGCGGCGGTCAATGCGCGCAAGCTCTGCGCCGGCCGGCGGCGAGGGGCGCTTGCCCGCGAGTACGTCGGCCAACAGGCCCGGATAGTAGAACTGATTGAAGAAGGCTTCGACCGGGGTGTGCTGAAACGAGTTGTTATCGAAGCGCCACGTGAGCAGTTGCCACGCCACGGGCGAGCCGTCGAAGAAGCCTGCGTCCGTCGCCACCAGCCAGTCGTTCTCATCAATGCCGATCAGTGTGACTAGCTCGCGCCCGGTCTGCGGCTCGGCCAGATGCAACTCGCCGTTATTGCCGAACCAGACGACGAAGCGGCCGTTCGCGCTGTAGAAGCTGTAGTCGCCGCCGAAGTAGTGCGGCGCAAGCGTCCACAATTCGCGGAACGCCGGCGCATCCTTTGTGTTCTTGAAACTACGCACGCGCTGCCCCGTCGCCACATCAACTAAGACTACCTCTTCCTCACTGCTGGCAAACTCTGTCTGAAAGATGAGCAGCAGCTTGCCGTCGGCGCTGAATGTCATCTCGGCATTGGCAAGCTTGGGGTCTGCGATAGTGTGCAGCAGTTTGCCGGTCGCCGCCTCAAGCAAGTAGATGCGTCCGGTCGTGATCTTGCGGCTGTCTTCTTCCAGCACGGCTATCAGCCGCGCATCCGGACTCAACTCTGTGCGCCTGAATCGCACATCGTAATAGTGCGCATCAAGGGGCACAGTCTCGCCGCCGTCAGCCGTCGGTATGACGGTCAAGCGTTTCGCGTCGGCCACATCCCACACTTCAAGCTGCTTGAAATTTAACGTCGCTAACAGCTTGCCGTCCGGGCTGAAATGCAATTCACCGCCCCCCGAGTTTAGCAATGCTAACTCTTGGCCCGTCGCTGTTGCCCACAATTTGACCCCGCCTTTGGCCTCCGCCGCCAGTAAGTTCCCCTGCGGATTGAAGGCGATGTTATGCGCGTCCTCGTAATAGACTTCCTGCCCGGCGACAGAGACTAGTGCCCGGCCCGTGGCCACGTCCCACAGCTTGAAGCCCGCTTTGTCATAACTGAACAGCGTCCGCCCGTCAGGGCTGAACTTTATGCCGCTCACAGATTTGCCGGTGTGCCCTGTCAGGCATTGCAACTCGCGTCCGCTCGCGACATCCCAGATACGTACCGTGAGATCGCGCCCGCCGCTCGCGAAGAGGCGACTGTCGGGGCTGAAGTCGGCGGCGACCGGATAGTCTGTGTGCCCGACGAGCGTGCGCAACACACCGGCGCGTAAATCCCAGAGACGCACGCTGCGCCGGGCACCGCCCGTCGCCAAGATGCTGCTGTCAGGGCTGAAGAGGACTTTCTGAAAGTCGGACGTGCGACTGCTCAACCGGCGCAACTCGCGTCCGGTCAGTGCGTCGCGCAGCTTGATGTTCTTGCCGTCTATCTCCGCCGCGAGTTTGCCATCGCTACTCTTAGCGCGATTGATATACCCTGCATCAAGTTGCGCGCCGGGCAACTCGTTTCCACTCGCCACATCCCAGACTTTCAAGCTGCCTAAAAAACCCATCGGCCCCTTGGCCGCCACCCTGCGCCCGTCCGCGCTGAACGCGACCCAGGCAACCGGTTCAACGTGCGTGAGCGTGCGCAACTCTGCGCCCGTGGCCACATCCCACAGCTTGACGACGTTGACCTCGACGGCGGAGAAAGCTTCGCCGCTGCCGCTCGCCAAAAGTTTCCCATCCGGACTAAAAGAGATCGTGTTGACGGGTGAAGTGTGCCCAGTCTGCACGATCAATTCAGGCTGTTGCGCCCGGATGATGGCCGGCACGAGGGCAAGTGTTAAGAGTAGTGAAAGACGGCAGCGAATAAACAATCAAGCCTCACGTCTTCAGGGCCGCGAAAAAAGAAGAGAAAGAGTGCCAACCGACCGGACGCGGCAGGAATAAATCAGTTGGTCGGACGAAAGCCCTGAGCTACGCTGCTCTCAGCGCAGGGCGGTCTCAGTCATGCGCACACGGCTATGAACCCGGACGTTTGCTAACCCGTCGCTAACTTACCGGTTCATGCTTGAGCGCATGCCCATCGGCTTAGCGGGCAAAGGTAGTTTGTTGTCAGCGCCATCGGTGAGGGCGACGAAGGCCGGGTCTTCGTGTAGGGAAGTGAACACGGCGTCAACGCGCGCTTCCATCATCTCTTTCGTCCGCACCGCTTGATAACGCTCGTACTGGAAGAAGTGTCGCTTGAGCAAGGCGAGCGCTTTCTCACGTTGCCCGGCCTGCGCATAAACCGCGGCCAGATTGTAAGAGGCGGGCAACAGCTTTTCATTGGCGCGGGCGATCCGCAGAGCTTCATCGCCACGCCCAACGGCGGTCATGAAGACGGCGGCAAAGATCAGATTGTATGGCTCGTGTGGGTCGAGGGCGAGCGCCTGTTCAAGATATTGCCCGGTCTTCGTCTGGTCGCCTTCGGAATTCCAATACACGGCCAAGTTGCGATAGGCCAGCGCGAGCGGGTACGTCTCGACCGACGCCTCCATCAACGCCAAACCTTTTTTGAACTCACCCTCATGTATGGTCATCTTGCCTAAGCCGTGCAGCGCGACCGCACGCGAGAGCGGATCAGCCGGCATGTTCAGGATCGCTGCAAACGTGACCCGCGCTTTGCCCCACTCGCCGGTGTGGTGACGATAAAGCTCACCCAGATAACGCAGCGGCGTCGCGTCGGCCGGATCCAATAGGTGCGCTTGCTTGTAGAGTCGGGCCGCCGCCGTATAGTGCGCGTTCATCTCAGCCGCGAGACCGTTGCGCATGTTGCGCTCAATGCGTGCGCTGGCCTGTGCCTCGAAGACGGGGGCGGCCGGCACGGCAGCAATTTCGTTGAAGCCGAGTTTCTTCAACTCCTTCGCCGCGTCTTTCGCCTTCTTGGGGAACATGCACTTCTCTGCCAGCACGGGGCGCAGGAGTTGGATCGCGGCTGCGGTATCGCCGGCCTTCGCCTTGTCACGCCCATCTTTCAACTGCGTGTCGAGCGCAGCCTCACGCTGCTTAACTTCCGTCTCAACTAACTTTTCTACCTGTGCCACCTTGAGCATGCCGTCCTTGCTCTCGGCCTTACCGATGTCCTTGCCGTCGGGTGTGGCCAGCACCGCCACTGGCGGCTGCGAGTCGCCGATGAGTTTCTGACCGGCGGGCGTGCGATAGTCGGCCAACTCCATCGAGATGCATTGCGCCGCATAGAGCGAGAGGATGCGCGATTCGCGCAGACTGGATTTCTTCACCTCTTCCTCTGTGCGCGGAAACCAGTACAGCACCAGCCCCGCCGGGGGCGGCGACTTTGGCTCACGCACTTTCCACGGCACGTAATAAACCTCCGGACTTGCGGCCGAACCGCTGCCGGACATACCGCCGCCGCCACCGCCGCCACCGCCACCGCAGGTGGCCCAGACAGGCGAGCAGGCGCAGAGCAGAATTAACAGAGTGGCTAGGGGACGTGAAGTTGTTGTTCTCATGGCGTGGGATAATATCAGATGTAGCAGGCTAAGTGACATGCTCGAAGCCGACATCGAACAGTTGCGTCGCCTGCTTGATGTCGGCCGCTTGCGGGGCGTGTCGCAGTCTGAACCAGTTGAGCACGAAATCGCTTGCGCTAAAGCCCAATGCTGCGTCGAGAGAGAATAGCGTATGGGTCAACTCGCGGTGCAACGCCCGTGCGAAAGTACGTTCGATCTCCGCCTCTGCGTCGCGCAAGCCTTCAATGATGTTCGTATCCAAATCCTGTCCGTCGCGTGCGCGCCGCCACGTGAATTCATAGAGGCGCAGACGCCCTTCATCTTCCACGTGGCCGGTGATGAGGACGACGAGGTGTGTCGCGCCCGTCTCCGCGATAGTCTCGGCGATGCGCCGGCTGAACGCCGGCGTCAGGTCGCCGTCCTTCGTGACGAACAGAAACGAGTTGCCGCAGACATCGGCGGCCAGATAAGACTCGCCGTGCGCGGAGACGGGCCCCGTCGCGATCTCGCTCGCAGGCACGCCGAGCGTGCGGATGATCTGATAGACGCGGTTGTTCAGCCAGTAGCCATCGGCCAACAGGGAGACGGCGAGCGGGGTCGGGTTGATCGTCTCCTCAATGACCTCGTCCGCGACGGGCGCGGCGCACTGGCTGCACTTCGCCTTACTGATCGTGATCGCGGCCAGCGAGTCGGACGTGGGCAGATCGAATAACGCATGACCCGATTGCCGGCAACTCACGCGCACCTCACGTTCCAACAGCCCGGCATCCAGCATGCGCCGGACGGAGACGCCGCCCAATCGCTCCGCTTCGGCGAACAGACGGCGCGGCGTGTAGCCCTCACGACGCATCTCTTGCACGCGGCGCAAGAACAGACGCACACCCTGTTCTTCCAACAACGCGGCGGCGCGCACAAAATCGCGCGCACTGCTCCGGCACTTGGCGGTGACGGCGAAGTCGGTCGGCTGGATCGCCATGAAGCGGGCCAGCCCTTGCGTCGAAGCACGAACGTGCGGTTGCCAGCGCGGAAGATCAGCTTGCGCGCTTTGCGGTGCGCGCTCATCGTTAACATCGTGCTCAAACAAAGCAGCGCGCACGTCATGACAGAAGCGTTCGAGTTTTAGCAACGGCTCGCGCGTGTCAATGCTATAGATAATGCCTGCGCTTATGCCTTCTTCTATTCGCGCGCCGAACACGAGGAAGAGGATGCAGTCGTCCGTACAGAAGAGTTCGCCCGGTGTGTATGCGTTGCCGTCTCGCGCTGCGCCGGCCACGCTTGACCGGCGCGCAAATTCCGCCGCCGCGCCGAACACCGCAACGCCCAACTCCGCCGCGAGCAACGCAAAACATTGCTGCCTCGCCGCACCGATGAGCGGGGTGCGGGCGTGCGCTGTCAGCGCGTCTAACAGGCGTAGGCGCGTACCTGCGTCCGGGTGGGCGGCCAGATTGTTACTTTGGATGAATAACATCGCTCTTCGGCGCGCAGCACTGGCGGGCTATGGTTGTTGCTTAGCGCTCCACTACGATCTCCAACGTGTCGCCGCCGGTGAAATTTTCCGGGTAGCGCCGCTGCATTGCGATCTTCAATGCACTGGCCTCGTATGCGCTCGCGTTGGGTCGTGAGTTCAGTACGCGCGCCGCTAACACCTGCCCGTTCCGCACACGCATGCGGATACGCACGATGTAGCCTTCGCGCGCGGGCGTCACATTATTTGCTTGTGCGTCGCCGTCTGCGTTCGTCGCTGGCGCGGGCGTCTGGCTCGCCGACTGCGCAGACTCCGCGCGTTGTGGCGCAACAAGCTGCGGCAAAGAATTAGCCGTGTCGCTTGTCGTTGTCTTGGTCGTATTTGCCTGTGGCTCAGTTCGCGCTGCGCTGGGCGCAACTGCGGGCGCACGGAGCAATGGGCCGTAGAGGACTTGGACGGCGGCCACCAGAATGAGACCGACGAGGAAGCTGATGATGAGCGTGTAGAGCAACCGCTCGCGCGAGAAACGACGTGAGGTGGACACGATGGCGGCCTCCACAGCCGCCAAGCGATCCACGACCGGGGCCATCAACTCGGCAGGCACGGGCGCTAATTGGAGCGGCGCGGGCTGCGAGGGGAGCGTCGGTGCGGCGAGTTGTTCGCCCGCGACTTTGATCTCGGACAACGCTTCACGACGCGGGACTTCGATCAAGTCGCTGATAAACTTCTGTCCCTGCTTGTCTATGCTCCGCTCAGGCGGGCGCACGAGCGGGTTGAAGTTAAACGCCGCGCCGCGCAGATCGAGCGCGGCATACAACGCCTCCACATCGCGCAACGCGCCGAGTTGCGCCGCGACCATCTGCCCGTCCTCGAAGAAAAAAGAGCCGGGCGCATCAGGATACTCAACCTGTAGTCGCCCGGACTTGCGCTGCACGCGCAACGTTCTAATTATGTTGGGGAGAGACTGTTCGTCTAAGTGGCCGGTTAAGACAACGAACTGCGTGCGCTCTAAATTTTCCAAGGCCCGCTTTCCTAACCCTAAAGATAGTTGAGCAGAACGGCCAAACGATGCGGGCAAAATCTATCATCTTATGCACGCGCGCACAAGAAACTTCGCTGCGCGCAACTATCCCTGCGTGGCTTGCTTAACCGAACGGCTCATCAATTGATTTGCTCTGCGGTGTGAAAAACTTCGGCCCTTGCGCGGTGATGTAGAGACAGTCTTCCAGCCGTATGCCGAACTCGCCGTAGATCACCACCG
>JANMAD010000194.1:0-2635 GCA_031359515.1 Acidobacteriota bacterium
CCCGCTACCGCAGGCGGTACTGACAAAGCAGCCGCACGCAATTGCAAACTGCTATAGGTTAGCAGCACGACTGTGCGTCGTCCACAGACCGGGCGGCACGTCGTTCGAGAACGGCGCGGGACAGTGTTATGTTGACGACTCCCTATGATTCAAACCGACGCACAGACGCACGCGCCGCGCGCAACGACACGGCTTGGCTATCGCCGGGAACTGGACGGCGTGCGCGGCAGCGCGATCCTGCTCGTATTCGCGTTGCATCTGCGGCTGCCGTGGTTGCCGGGCGGATTCTTCGGCGTCGATCTCTTCTTCGTGCTGAGTGGCTTGCTGATCACGGCGTTGCTCGTCGAGGAATGGGAGCGGACGGGCGCGATCTCTCTGCGTGCTTTTTACGCGCGCCGCGCTCTGCGTCTGTTGCCCGCGCTGCTGTTGGTGAGTCTGGTGGTCGGTCTCTACGCGGCCATCCGCCTGCCGGCCGTGCGCGCGTGGGAAAACTATCGCGGGATCGCGCTGGCCCTGTCTTACGTGTCGAATTTGGTGTTCGTGTACCGGCCTATCTACATCTATAGCGGCCTCGGCATCACGTGGTCGCTCGCCATCGAAGAGCAGTTCTACTTGCTCTGGCCGCCGCTCCTCATCCTTGCGCTCAAGTACGGTCTGCGCCGGCGCTACATACTAGGCACGCTCGCGCTCGCGGTCAGCAGCATCGCGCTCTATCGCTGGCTACTGTGGCACGGCGGCGCGTCCGTCGTGCGCCTCTACTACGCGACCGACACGCGGGCGGACGCGCTCTTAGTTGGTTGTCTCGCGGGGTTGTTGTTTGCGTGGGATGGATGGCCGCGTGGCCGCGCGTTCAAGCGCGCGATGCAGACGCTCGCCGCACTCTACGTCGTGCTGCTGGGCTATCTGGTCTATACGACGGAAGTCGAAGACCCGCGCGTGTATCAGTGGGTGATGCCGCTCGTGGCGTGGGGCACGGCGCTGGCGCTCACGGTCGGGCTGTTATGGCCGCCGAAAATCGCGCTCGCGGTGTTGCGTTGGCCCGTGCTGGTCTGGTGCGGGCGCGTCTCTTACGGGCTGTACTTATGGCACTGGCCCGTCGTCTGGTTTCTCTTTCCGCGCGCGGATGTGACGCCGCCTGCGCGCCGCATCCTGGTGGCCGCCGCGCTCTCACTCGTTTTAACGACGCTCTCCTACTACTGCGTCGAGCGGCCGTTCCTCCGTTGGAAAAAACGATTCACGCGCGCGTGATGCGCTGTGACCGCTTACACGTCCGCGCCGCTGATAACTCGTTCACTTGCGCGCCTGTGCCGACCGTGCCTGCTCGCTGATGTTGAACTTCGTCGGTGCGAGTACGGTGCGCGCCTCTGGATTGTAGTAATCATAAAGCACGGACGGCGCGGTCTGCGCGCTCAAGCCATAGCGTGGGCGGAACGAGAAGCTAAACTGTGTGCCGCCCGCGTGCGGCCTGAGATAGACGACGACGCGATCCGGCAACACGTCGTAGCTGCTCAAATCCCAGCCCGACTCTTTCATCGCGCGCTCAAGCGATGCGCGATCCACGTTCGCGCCCGGCGGCAAGCCAATCTCCGCGAGCAACATCCCGTAACCCTTAAAGCCTATGCGCTCCGCCTCGACGTGACACGTGACCTCTTCGCCCGTCATCGCTTTAACCTTATCGAAGTTGATCGCCAGCCGGAGCGTGCTTGCGGCCGGTGACGCGACGTGATGCATCGCCGCGTCCGCGGGCTTCGCCCACGGCACGTAGTAAGTCGTGACCACCTGCGCGAACGCTTTGCTCGTGCCGGCGCGTTTGATCTCGATCCGGTTCTGGCCCGGCGCGAGAAAGCGCGTGAGGTCGAGCGTGAGCGGCGCATCGAGGCGCTCGTCCGCAGGCAAGAGCAACGTGCCGGCGCGTTGATTGTTAACGAAGACTTCAGCCGGTTCGGTGGCGGCACGCGACGCGGGAACGGCCGTTGCGCCGTCTGTGCCCGCGTCGCGTGTGGGGGAGAGCGCGACGAGCGCATCGAGCACGTTGACGGTCGCCTGCGTCGAGAGCCAGACGCCATAGCGATCCTTGTTGCGCAACAGAAAGATAGTCCCGCGCGCGGTCAGATCAGCATCGGCGTTCGTTTTGTCGAGCGCCTGTACGACGAGCGCGGTCGTCTCGATCCGCCCGGCGAGACCCCAACCATAGAACGGCGTGTTTGTCTCAAGCGCCCAGTAGCTCCCGTCCGCTTCGCGGCGGGCGAGCGTGCGCAGCCGCGTCGTGGCTTTGGCGATAGCGGCGGGCGCAGCTTTGGCATCCACAGCGGCGAGCGTGTAAGCCGCGATGAAATAAGGCTCGTCAATGTCGTCCAAGTGCGGCGCGAGAAAATCCAGCGCGCGTTGCAACGCGCTCGCTTGTGGCGCACGCGCCGGATCATTGCCGGGCGTGGGCGTGGGTGTCTGCGGCGGCGCTTTAGCTTGCTCGCTGTTTGCCGCGTCGTCTTTATGACGCGCCAGCACGCGCGCGACGTAAGCCGTGAGCAGCAGTGTGCGCCGGTCAGATAGTTTCTTGTCCCACTCGTAAGCGGGCCAACTGCCGTCCTTCTGTTGTTGCGCGACGAGCCACGTGCGCGCCGCTTTGAGCGCGTCT
>JANMAD010000214.1:0-4418 GCA_031359515.1 Acidobacteriota bacterium
CCGAGGTTGAGAGTCAGCTTCTCAGATAACTTCCAATCGTCCTGAAGAAAGAGGCTGTAATCAGCCGCACGCAGGAAGCGTGTGTCGATGCCCTCGGCGTTCGTCGAGCTGGCAGCTTGCCCGAGCAGGAAATTGGCGAAGGCCGAGTTTAGAGCCGAACTCTGGAAAAATATTTGGCCGCGCCGGTTAAAATTCGTCTTTACGTCAGTCCGGTAAGAGATGACTTGGCCACCCGTGCGGACACTGTGCCGCCCTCGTGTGATCGAGAGAATGTCAACCAGCGTCAGCGCGTAGTTGTCGGCCTTAATGTCAACGTTCGTGCCGGCATTGCCGATGTCCAGCCCGTTAGCGCCGGCATTGCCAACGCCCCCGGCTGTGCCGATGCGAATCTCCCCCAGCCCCGGGTAGGCGCTAGCGTTCGCCCGCCTGATGCCTACGTCCGAGTCCTTCACGGGTTGTCGCCCGAAGGTGTCCGTGCGGATACGGCTGTAGCCGACGCGCGCTTCGTTGACCGTCCGCGCGCCGAAGGTGTGAATGTTCTGCACCGAGAACAGCCGGTTGTCATTCTTCCGGTCTGCCCCGAAGCCGGGGACGTTGGCCCCGCCGCTAGGCAGCGCAGAGAACTGCGGCGCGTTCGAGAAGAAGAACTTCACCGCCAGCCAGTCTTTTGCGCCGGCGCGGTAGTCAACGTTCGCGTTGAACTGATCTTCGCGGTAAGTGGAGATGGCCGAACCTGAGTAGCGCCCGTCCGTCTGCGGTGTGGGGATCAGAAACTGACCGTTGGGCAGCTTTGTGTTTAGCAGAGCCAGCGCCGCCGGGTGGATGGAGGTCGCGGGCAGCCCGGACGGCAAGCGGGGACGGAAGGTTGCGAGCAGCGTCTGCGCGGAACGGTCGTCGGTTAAACCCCGGCCGATGAGAATGCTGGACGTGAGGCTTTCGGGCGATGCGCCGTTGCGCTCGCGCGTGCCTTGATACGAAGCGAAGAAGAAAGCCTTGTCCTGCTTGACGGGGCCGCCGAGCAGCCCGCCGAAGACGTTGCGCTTGAGGGTGGGGCGCTCGACGCCAGCCGCTTGAAGGAACGGGTTATTAGCGTTGAAGGCGTCGTTGCGGAAGTATTCGTAGGCCGCGCCGTGAAACTCATTTGTGCCGCTGCGCGTGACCGCTTGCACGCTGCCACCCGCGCCGCGCCCGAAGGTCGCGTCATAGAGCGAGGTCTGGACTTTGAACTCTTGTATAGTTTCGGGCGCGGGCACGGCCACAAGTGTCGAGCGGTTCGTGGCGAACTCGTTGGCGTCGAGGCCGTTGATCTCGAAAGCGTTCTGCGTGCGGCGCGCGCCGTTGACCGAGACGGCTTGCGAGTTGCGGCCCAAGGCCGTGTTGTTGGGCAGGTCGGCGAACGCGCCCGGCGAGAGCGCGAGGATTTGCAGGAAGTTGCGCGTGGCGAGCGGCAGTTCGGCGACGGCGCGCGAGTCAACGACGCGGCCCAGTTGCGGGCCGCCCGTCTGGATGAGCGGCGCGGCGCGCACCGTGATCGGATCAACGATTACACCGGCGACTGTGAGTTCCGCGTTGACGGCCGTGGTCTCGGTGATGACGACCCGGACTGCATCGAAGATGTCTGAGTTGAACCCGCCCGCCGCGACTTTGATGCGATACGTGCCGGGCGCAAGGAGCGGCACTGCGTAGTTGCCTTCCGCGTCCGTCCTGACCTTGCGCTCCTCGGCGGTGGCGAGGCTCGTGACTGTTACTTCGGCCCCGACGATACGAGCGCCGTTCTGGTCTTTGACCGTCCCACTGATGCGGCCTGTGGTCTGACTTTGCCCGAAGGCGGACAAGGCGCAGAGGACGAGCAAGCAGCCGGCCCAAAATAACGTTATGGCTTTTCTGGCGCTCATCTGCCCGTCCGTAGTTGGTCTCGTGAAGCCGGCTTAAAAATTCTGTGGCGTAACCTATTCCCGGTGCCATGCGCTCTGCTGAATCAGCGCCGCGAGCCTCGGGTCTGTGCGCAGACTGGCCCACTCCGGCTGAACGTTGATGAAAAGCGGCAGAACCTTGGTCTCTTCAAGCTCTTGTTGCAGAAACTCAAAGGCGCGATCCTTATCGCCCAGTCCTGTATAGATCAAGGCAAATGCCTCTGGGTTAACATGACGTTGTTTTGCCTCCGCCTGCAACTCTTGCAGAATCTTCTCGGCTTCGGCTTTCTTCCCCGCCACCGCATAGGTGTAGCCAAGGAACGATCTTCCTAATCCTTTGTCGGAAGCGTTCGGGCTGAACTTTTCAGCCTCCGCGATGGCCTCCTCATATCTTCCTTCCGCCAGATAATAATTTGCGAGATGCTTGTGGACGTTACCATAGTTAGGATTCCAATCGAGCGCCTTTCGATATTGTTCCATTGCCTGGTCGCGTTGGCCGGCAGAATACAGAATTTTCCCTAGGTCGGCTTGCAACGCGGGCGAAAGCGGATCAAGCTCAACGGCTCGTTTCATGTGAAGGATGGCCTCATCGAATCGCCGATGCGCCCAAAGGACTATGGCGTAAAATGCGTGAACATCCGCCGAATTTGGATCAAGCTCCAGCGCGCGCTGAAACTCTCTGGGTCTCACAGACCAGTCCTCTAATGTGAGGGCCAAGGCAGCATGAGCGTCTCCAAGGGTATCGTCTAACTCTAATGCTTTCTGGGCGGCCCTTTCCATTCTTTCCCGGGCCTCATCCCGCGGAGGCCCGGTGGCAACATAAGTGTATGCCAACTGCGCGTAGGCCGGGGCGTAGTTGGGATCTTTCTTGATCGCCTGTTCCAAATAATCTCGGGCTTTCTCGTTTCCTGCTCGGTTACGTCGGTAGAAGCGGCCCAACAGGTACAGTTGATAAGCTTCTGGGTTGGCGGTCGCACTCTTCGTCAGCCGCTGCTTCTCCGCGCCCGTCAACTTCAGCCGCAGTCTGTCCGAGATTTCCTGCGCGATCTCGCCTTGGAGCGGCAGCATCTCGGCCAGTTTGTGGTTGTATTGCCCGCCCCACAGCCGCTTCTTGTCCTGCACGTCAATCAATTCGGTGCTGATCAAGACCTCGTCGCCGCGCAGGGTGAGCCGGCCCATGAGCACGGCCCCGACGTTCAGCTCGCGCCCGACCGCCTGCGGGTCAATCTGCTTCCCCTTGTAGGACAACACCGAGTTGAAGGAGATGACGCGCTTGAGATTCGGCAACTGCGACAGGCTGTTGATGACGCTGTCGCTGATCCCGTCTGAAAGATATTCCGCGTTCGGGTCGTTGCTCACGTTCACGAACGGCAGGACGGCAATCGAGTCTATCGCCTCAACGCTTCTGGCGGAGTAAAAGTAGTAGCCGAGAAAGGCGATTGCGACGAGGGCGGCGGCGACGAGCGCCACGCTCAGCCGGCGACGATTGACGACGCCCGAACCGTCGGAGCGGGCGGCGGGCATTCGCCTTGAGGCGAGGTCGCCGTTTCGCGCGGCGTAGAGATCAACCGCTAATTCCTTCGCCGTCTGATACCGCTCGGCCGCGTCCTTCGCCAGACACTTGCTCACAACGTCGGTGAGCGCCGCCGGCACGTCCGGCGCGACGGACGAAAGTTCGGGCGGCTGCTCGTGCAGGATCGCGCCGATGGTTTCGGCTTCGGTGTTGCGCCCGAAGGCGGGCCGGCCCGCCAACATCTCGTAGAGCACGACGCCGAGACTGAAGATGTCTGCGCGCGCGTCCACCGCCGCGCCGCGCAGTTGTTCCGGCGACATGTAAGGCACTGTGCCGAGGATCGTGCCCGGCGTCGTCAGCCGACTCTTCGTTTCGTTTTCACCCGACTCGTTCAGCGCGGCGGTCTTCGCCAGCCCGAAGTCGAGCACCTTCACCTGCCCGCGACTGTCGAGCATGATGTTCGCGGGCTTGATGTCGCGGTGGATGATGCCGCGCGCGTGTGCCGACGCGCTCGCGTCGGCGACCTGCGCTGCGATATTTAACGACTCGTCAACAGAGAGCCGCTCTTTAGCCATGCGCGCTTCAAGCGTCTCGCCTTCGACGTACTGCATGGCGATGTAGCTGCATTCATTCGCCTCATCAACTTCGTAGATAGCGCAGATGTTCGGATGATCGAGCGCGGCAGCGGCTTGCGCTTCACGCAGCAGACGGCGGCGCGCCGCTTCGTCGCCGCGATTGGCCGCAGGCAGCACTTTGAGCGCGACCTTGCGCTTCAGCTTCGTGTCTTCGGCGAGATAGACCTTGCCCATGCCGCCCGCGCCCAAGACGGAACGAATCTTGTAGCGGCCCAGCGTCACGCCCGGTTTCAACTCCTGACTGTCCGTCAACATCTCGGCCGCGGCTTGGAACGCGGGCGCGTCAATGAAGTGATAAGTCTGTTCGTGCGATGAGATCAACGCCTCAACTTCCCGGCGCAGCGAGTCGTGTCCGGC
>JANMAD010000222.1:0-18981 GCA_031359515.1 Acidobacteriota bacterium
GGCGGCCCGCTCGTGGCTGGCGATCCTAACAACCCGAAGAGCCGCAGCCTGTTCTACTTCGTCTCCGCCGAAGGTCATATCCTCAATGCGACCAAAGAAGCTAGCTTCGCTGTGCCCACCGTCGAGCAGCGCGGCGCATTCGGCACCGGCGCAAGCGGACTTTTCTTTAATCCGCTTACCTGTCAAAACTTTTCTAATCTAGGCACCTGCACCGGCGGGGCGTTGGATTTTTATTTCCCGACCGCGCTTCAGGGCGACGCGGTCTTTAGCCTCTTCCCGTTCCCGAATAACCCGACTGGCGTCTACGGCCGTAACACGCTGACGCAAACTTTACCTGCGGGTGGACAAAGCAAGATTGCTTCCGGCAAGTTCGACGCCAATTTCGGCGCTTTCGGCGCGCAGCATCAACTTGCGGGGCGCTTTAACTTCACGGACGACTTCCGCGACATCCCGGTGACAGGCGGCGCAATCTTCTCTTCGCTGCGCCCGAACGTTCGGACACAGAACTTCTCGACTATCCTCAACAGCCAGATTACAAACACGGTCTCGAATGAGTTTCGGGCTTCCTATGGGCGGACGCGCCTCGATTTCGAGCAGTTGCGCCGCCCCGAACAATTGCGGAGTAGCAAGCTGCCGAACGAGCCGTTCTTGCTCAACGCGCCTTACCTTGTAAACAACACATTACCCCAGTGTTCCATTGGCGGTGGTCTGGGTAATTGTGTTAGTCGGGGCGGGAGAATCGTGGCTAACACAGGCCCGGTGCTTTATAACAATCAGGGGACAACTGAGGGTGGGATCGCCGGCAGCGACGGGTTTATCCAAGATGGCGCGCTAGGGCCCGTCGGTCAAGTTATTATTGCCGGCTTCAGCCCGGTCGGTGTGGATGTCTTTAATTTTCCGCAACGCCGCGTCAACAATACGTATCAAGTTGCCGATACCCTGTTCTTACCTGTTGGTAGTCGGCACCGACTAGCCTTCGGTACAGACATTCGGCGGGCCGAACTAAATAGCGATCTGCCGCGCAACGCGCGCACGCTGATAACTTTTAATGGTGCGCCGCGGCTGCGCTTTGACGGGAGCCTTGATAATGGCACGGCTTCAAATTTTAGGTTTAATGGCTTCTTCAACCCGGTTGACCTAACGGCGGCACAGGCGGCCAGCGGCACCTTCCAAACACTGATCGCCCCCGGCAGTTCCAGCACAATCGGGTTGCGCTATTATGAGTTGTACTTCTTTGGCCAAGATGAGTGGCGTGTGCGACCTAACCTGTCGCTCTCTTATGGCCTGCGCTACGAATACACCACGCCAGCACGAGAGGTACACCGGAGCATTGAAAGCACCTTTAATAGTTCGGCGGTGTCTCAACTGCTGCCGAATCTACAGCGCTTCATCGCCGGGCGGACGAGCCTCTTTGATCCCGACCGTAATAACTTCGCGCCGCGGCTTGGCATCGCCTACACGCTTCGACCTTCCACTACGATCAGGGCCGGCTATGGCTGGTTCTATGATCAAGTTATAGGGGCCGTCATTAGTCAGTCGCGCAGCACCTTCCCAAATTTTCTTACGCTCGACACCGGCGGCGGGCTTGATTTGAGCACTCAGGGAGTTGGGTTCAATATCTTCAACCCTGCCGCCCCGATCAACGGTATCGTCTCGCCTACTGCTAGTTTGGGGCCGGGCTGCGTGCGCCAAACGGACGGTAGAATATTCTGCCCGTACACAATCCCCAACACTCTTAACACTCTTAACCCGGGGCTGCCACTGGGGGTCGTGGTAGATGTTAACCGCAGAGAAAATCGTGGTGGCGGATTTGGTATAACGCTGCCAGCGAAAGACCTTTCAACGCCGATGGCGCAACATTACTCGGTCACGGTTGAGCAGCAGCTAGGGACGAAGACAGTTGTATCTGCCGCTTATGTCGGCACGCAGGGCCGCCACCTGTTGCGCTTCTCAACTCCGAACTTAGGCTCGAATGTAATCCTATTGCCGGTTGCCTTTGACCAAACGTCTATAGTGCCAGATTTCTCTGGTGTCACGCTCGCTCCCGGAGCTAGGGTTGATCGAAATGGCAACATAGTAGGTGGTCGGCCGACGGGCGGAGGGGTCGGCGCGGTCAACATTTTCGAGACGACAGCCAACTCGCGTTACGATGCGCTGCAAGTGCAAGTGCGTGGTCGGTTCGTGCGCCGGTTACAATATCAGGCGAATTATACCTTCTCAAAAGTGGAGGATGATGTGTCGGACGTGTTCGATCTGGCGGGCGCGTCGGCGCTGCCGCAAAACAGTCTGACGCGCGCGGGTGAGCGCGCCGACGCCAACTTCGACGTGCGCCACCGGACTGCTTATAACCTGATCTACACGCTCCCGAACTTCAACCACGAGAGCCGCGCAGTCAGCGCGGTCTTCGGCGGGCTTGAGTTGACGAGCACCGGACAATTCCAGACGGGGCAGCCCTTCACGGTCAACTCGATCTTCGACGTGAACCTCGACGGCAACCTGACGGATCGCTTGAACTCGACCAGTGGCATCACCCGCACGGGCAACCGACAACGACCTTTGGTGTTGCAGTCCGGCAGCGACCCGACCTCGCTGCTGGCAGCCATCGGGCAAGACGGCAGCGTGCCGCGCAACTCATTCCGCGCGAGCAACCTGTTGCTCTTCAACCTGGCCGTCGCCAAGCACTTCCGGATTAAAGAGAGTAAGGAGTTGTTGTTCCGCACGGAGTTCTTTAATCTGACGAACCGCGCCAATTTCGGTATCCCGATCCGCTTCGTCGAAGCGCCGGGCTTCGGGCAGGCGACCGACACGGTGACGCCAGGCCGCCGGATTCAGTTCGCCCTGAAACTCTCGTTCTGACGCCAGTGCGTTACTTATTCGGGCGCGAGATGTGCTAAGCTTAAAGTCAAATGAAGCGCATCTCGCGCCCTCGTATTTTCAGATGTTAGTCCAGAAGTGCAAGCCCATGAGCTTTACACGCATTTCAAGTCTCAAATCTGCTCTTGCGATCTTGGTCCTCGTCTTAATCTTGCCAGGCGTCCTTCGCGCACAGGACGACTCAAAAGGCAATAAAGGCTCGAATGGCAACCCGCCGCCACCGGGACGGAGAACCAATCCGGGCAGGAGCAATCCGCCCTCCCCACCGCGCATCAAAATTATCCGTGTCCCGACGGCAACAACTGCGATGACTGTCGCGGCCGTGCCGAATACAACTGTCATTGTGACAAACTTGCAGAGCGGTGAGGTGGTAGCGAACGAAACCCTCGCTGCGAGCCAGAGGTCGATTGGGCTTGACGATCTGAAGCCGGGGCTTTACCGGATCAATGGCACGCTTGAAGGCTATACATCTGACGAGAAGACTTTCAAGGTTGTGCCGGGCAAGCCGGGCAGGGTGGATCTGAACCTCGTGCCGAAGCGTTACGATCTAACAATCAATCTCAATGCCGATTCCGGGCAAGTAATGTTCCGGCAAGGCAACGAAGCGCCCCAGATGATGATGAAGTTTCAAAATAAACGCGCCGTGCTCTCCGGTTTATATGCCGGCCAATACAATCTGGAGATCGTGCCAGACGATTCGGCTTTTGAGCGGCAACAGGGGATTAGCGTCAATGTCCCCGCCGAAAATAACAAGCTTGTCACTCTCGATTACAACCTTTCAACCAAAGAGTTCTCTTCAGCACAAACAAGCACTGGCGATTGGGAACTACCGACCGGTTGGCGCTTCGCGACCTCAGGGGCTATTACGGCGGGCGAGCGCGGCGTGGCACTGCCGAGAGCCAGCGATGTCAGGCATTATAAAGATTTTCAACTGGTCACCGATGTCAGAATGCTCAACGGCGTCGCAGTTTCATTCGTTCTACGCGCAGTCGATGCGCAAAATTACTATCTGATCCAATTGACCGGCGCTAAAGCCGATGATCCATATGTTCTACGTGGCTTCATTGTCCAGGGCGGTCAGGCGCGTCCTTTCCCAAGCAAGTACCCCATCTCCCAACTCGCCTCCACGCTGAAGTCGGGGAAAGATTTCAACCTCCGGTTAACGGTGAAGGGCAGGCGTATTGACGTGACTGTCACGGACAGCGAAACGGCCGAGAGCTTGCCCCTTGGGTCATTGGAAGACCCAGCACAGACATTCAGTAAAGGCGCGGTCGGAGTCGCCGTCCGCGACTCCGAGAAGTTCGTCGTAGGCTCTTTCAACATCTGCGTCAACTGTCCTAGCTCATAGATTCAGAACAATCATAACCTGAAGCAGGTAACAACGCTCCAGCGAACCCGGAGAGATTTTATATGCTTCGTGTTCGCTGGAGCGTCTACGTCTTGCCGTGGAAGAAAAGCTGAGGGTGATACCACTGCCTGGTATGTTCGTTGCCTGATGCAAATCAGGTGCGGAGCACGCCTCAACTTAATTTGAGAGTTGGTCGGTGTTCCCACGCCGCTCATGTGGCTTCTGCCATACGACCTCGAAAACTTGAACCGGCTGCGTGCGGTTCTTGACGACTAGCGGCGGTCGCGGGAGCAGCGGATAGGGATTTTGCGGGGCTGCCTGTGCGGCCGCCTCGCTGATGAGGATTTGCCCGCCGGCCGCGTTCTGCTCCAGCCGGGCCGCTAAGTTTACCGTGTCGCCGATGGCCGTGTACTCGGTGCGCCGCTCCGAGCCGATGTAGCCGACCGTCGCCACACCCGTGTGCAAGCCGATGCCCACGCTGATCTCTTTCAGCCCCTCGTTGCGCAGTTCGTCGTTGAGCCGTTGCACCTGTTGTTGCATCGCCACTGCGGTCGCCACCGCGTTGTGGGCGTCTTCGGGCATCGCCGCCGGGGCCCCGAACAGTGCCATCAAACCGTCGCCGATATACTTGTCGAGCGTGCCGCCGTGCGCGAAGATGATCTCAGTCATCGCCGTGAAGTAGCGATTGAGCAACTGCACAACTTGCTCAGGCGGCGTATGCTCGGCCATCCGCGTGAATCCGCGCACATCGGCGAACAAGACCGTCACGGTCTGGTTGACACCGCCGAGCTTAAAAGATTCGGGATGTTCGAGCATCTGGCGCACGACGTAATCGGGCATGAAGCGGCTGTAGTTGGCCCGCGCCACCTCCTCGCGCGCCAGCCGCTTGTGCGCACGCACACTCTCGACGGCCACGGCCGCCACGGCCGCGATGGCACTGACGAGCTCCAAGTCGTCGCGCGTGAACTGGTCGAACTGGTCGAGGCGGTCGGCGTACAGCGCGCCATGCACGCCCGACTCTCCGACCAGCGGCGCGCAGATCGTCGAGCGCACCCCCTGCGCGATAATCGATTTGACTTGCGCCAGTTGTGAATCGGCCGCCGCGTCCTGCGAGAGCAGGGCCACGCGCTCGCGCATCACCCGGCGCGTGATGGTGCGCCCGATGGTCGCGCCCTGCGCGTCAGCTATTTGCTGCTCGTCGCGGGCGCGCAGGGCAATCGGCCGCAAGCCAACCTCCGCTGTGATCGCGCCATCCTCCGGGTCGTCGCGGAGCAGCGCCACGACCCGATCCGCGGGCGTGACGCGGAACACAATGTCGGTCGCTTTATTGAAAATGGTTTCCAGATCGAACACCGAGCCGAGCGTCTGGCTCATCTCGTAGAGCAACGCGAGGATGTCGGCCTTGCGTTGCAGCGCCGCGAGATGTTGACCGGTGACGGGCGCGCCCGCGTTTGAGATCAGGGCCTTGCGGATCACCTCCTGTGCGCCGATGACCACCTGCGTGCGACCCATGCGCGCGTCGTCATAATTAAGATTGACGACTACATTTTCCTTGGGTTGCTCGAACCGCAGCACGCTCTTGCCGATAGTCACCTGGTCGCCGTCAGTCAACACGCATTCCGCCTGCGGCTGGCCATTAACGAAGACCTTGTTGATGCTGGGCTTGAGCTCGCCATTGACAATCACACCGTCAACAATGACGAACCGGTTGTTTCTGAACGTGATGTGCGCGTGATAGCGCGAGACCATCGGCTCGTTCAGCGTCACGCTGTTGTCGGGTGCGCGCCCGATGATGCAGAGGTTTTCCGGCAGAAGCTGATACTGCCACTGGCGACCGCCGGCGTCTGTGATGTGCAACAGGGCCATGAGTGTTTTTACTATAAGTAGTGTCTAACTGGTAAGTTTGTGCCGCGCCAAAAGCTGACGCATAAACCTACAACGAACCGCGCCAGCAAGCAAGGGCTGCTATCACGCAGAGTCTATGCATGCTCAGCAGCAGAGGCAGTGACCACGAAAGCGCACACAATCTACACGCCGGCAGGAGCGCATGCGCGTCGCTTCGTACGGTTGCGCGGTTCCTTGCTGCACTAAACTGGCTCGGGGCTCGCGCTGCCTGCAATGCGCGAGCATTATTCGTAAACCTTGCCGGCCGCTCCGACGTATAGAGTGGCGTCCGGACAACACGCCCGCAGGCTAACTTGCGTCATGAAACAATTTTACACGTTCTACGCCGAATCTTTCCGCATCGCGCTGCAATCGATCCTCGCGCATAAACTACGCGCGTTCCTAACGCTGATCGGCATCATCATCGGCGTCGCGTCGGTGGTGATCGTCGGCGCGGCCATCTCCGGGCTGAACACCTACGTGATCGAGAAGGTCGGGAAGATGCTCGGCACTAATCACTTCATGATCGCGCGCATGGTCAGCGCGGGCGAGATGTCGGAGGAAGAATTAGAGAAACGTAACCGGCGCAACCCGAAGTTGCAGTTCACCGATCTGGAATGGTTGCAGGCGCAGTGTCGCTCGTGCAGCGCGGTGGGCGCGGAGGTCGGGCGCGGCACAAAGTTCGAGCAGGAGGGACAGACGTTTTACGGCGGCATCATCTTTGGCGTGACCGCGAACATGGCCGAGATCGAGGATAAGACGATCACCGATGGTCGCTTCATCGAACCGGTCGAGGTGGAGCGCGGGGAACTCGTGACCGTGCTGGGCGCGGACATCAAAGACAAGTTCTTTCCTGACGTGGACGCTATCGGTAAGACGATGAAGGTCGGCGGTCTGCCGATGCGTGTCATCGGCGTTGAAGAGCGGCGCGGCCCCATCTTCGGCGATCTCGTGGACAAGCACGTCTATATCCCGATCAGCACCTTCGCGCGGCTCTACGGCCGCCCGCAGGACATGCAGATTCATGGCAAAGGCGCGACGCCGGGTACCTTCCAACTGACGATTGAAGACGCGCGCACCACCTTGCGCAACTATCACAAGTTAGTCGGCAGTGAAGAGGACGACTTCGGTTTGGTCAACACGGAAGAGTTGCACGGCCAGATCGATCAGTTCACCGGCGCGATTGCGGTCGTCGTCGTGCCGATCACGTGTATCTCGATGCTGGTCGGCGCAATCGTGGTCATGAATATCATGCTGGTGAGCGTCACCGAGCGCACGTTCGAGATCGGTTTGCGTAAAGCTCTGGGCGCACGGCGCAAGCAGATTCTCTTGCAGTTCCTCATCGAGTCGGCGTTGTTGTGCGCGTTCGGCGGCGTCATCGGGTTGTTACTGGCGGCCGGCATCTCTTGGCTCGTCAGTGCATTGACGCCCATCACGATGACGATCACGATTCTCTACGTGCTGCTGGCTATCGGCATGTCGAGCGGCGTCGGGATCATCGCCGGCATCTACCCGGCCTTCAAAGCATCGCGGCTCGATCCGATCATCGCGCTGACCAGAAACTAGAGAGAGTGTGCTATGCGACTGCGTTTACCCGGCTTCATCACCAAAGACATTCTCGGCATGGCGTTCGACAGCATACGGGCGCACAAGTTCCGCAGCACACTGACCGTGCTGGGGATCGTCATCGGTGTCGGCACGGTCATCGTCGTCGCGGCTTTGTTGATGGGCTTGCGCGGCAGCCTCGTCAAGATCGTCGAAGAGTACGGCGCGAACAATATCTACGCTTTCCATCTGACGACCGGCATCACGGTCGGCGAGCGCGATCAGGCAGAGCGCGTGCGGAAGCCGCTGACGGCTGAGGACGGCGAGGCGATCAGAGAACGTGCGAGCGCAGTCGAGGAAGTGGGGTTTGAAGCGCCGAACATCGGCGGCTGGGGCAGCGGTTTCGACGACACGATCATCACCGACACGGGCAAGACCTACCGGCGCGGCAACACGCGCGGCGTCTCGCCCAACTACGCGCAGATCGTCAACGTGCGGCTGAAAGAGGGCCGCTTCTTCAACGAGCAGGACGACAACTACCGGCGCAACGCGCTGGTGATGGGCGTGAACGCCGCTGAGGCCCTCTTCCCCGACCAGCCGGATAATATCGTCGGCACGCACGTGAAAATGGGCGGTTACGTCTGGGAAGTAATCGGCATACTGGAGAAACGCAAGAGTACCTTCCTCGGCGAGAACGACGAGGACAACGCGGTGTTCGTGCCTTTCCGCACCGCGCAGCAGGTCGCGCCCGGTCGAAAGTTTCTACTGCTCGTCGTGCAGGCCAAGTCGGGTCTCAGACAGGAGGCTTACGATCAGACGGAGGAGATTCTGCGCACCCGGCGCAACGTTAAATTCGCCGAACCGGATAACTTTGATCTCAAGACGGCTGATTCGTTCATCGGGCAATTCGACAGCATCTTCGGCATGGTCGGTCTGGTCGCCATCGCGTTCTCCGGGGTCGGGCTGCTCGTTGGCGGCATCGGCGTGATGAACATTATGCTGGTGTCCGTGACGGAGCGCACACAGGAGATCGGCGTGCGCAAGGCCATCGGCGCGCGACGGCGCGACATCGTCAGCCAGTTCCTGTATGAAGCGATGACGTTGACGCTCTTCGGCGGTGTGATCGGCGTGATGTTGTCTTACGGCGCGAGCCAGCTTGTGATGCTGATCTGGCCGTCGCTGCCCGCAACGGTGCCGATGTGGGCGGTCGTGACGGGTCTCGTCGTCTCCATCGGGATCGGTCTCGTCTTCGGTGTCTGGCCGGCCATGAAGGCGTCGCGGCTCGATCCGATTGAGTGTCTGCGTTACGAATAAACGAAGCGTGCGCAAAGGCAACGACGGCCGGTTATGAACTTTAACTCCATAACCGGCCGTCGTTGCTTTCGTTATTGGTGCAAACGAGCGTCCCCGTCCAACGACCTAAACCCTCGGTGCTAAATCTCATGCCTCGTCTCCTTCCGTATTTTGCTTGGCTGCCGGTGTCATGTAATGAGTGTCCTGGACTCGTTACAACCGGCAGCAAGCCGAACGGGGAAAGCGGCTGCAAACTGTACAGTCTGCGGTGAATCGGTTCGGCTGAAGGGAAAAGTCGCAAGCATCGCGCCAGTTGGCGCAGCAGGCAGACGCTGCCGCGAAGGGTTGGTTGGCTTGGCAGAAAAGTATATGCTACATTCAATGACAGGAGCTTATCGCTACCGTCTCTCCTGGACAAAACTGGGCGCGTTTTCGATGACCACATCGCCGCGACACGTACTAACGCTTGCCTTCGTTTCACGCACACAGGGAGCCATGTTTCATTTCATGCTTAGTCAGTGCCTACGCTCTTTGCTGTCAACTTTGCTTGTCGGCATTCTCTTGACGACCGCGCTCGGCGCAGCCGCTAACAGCGCAAATGCAGCGCCGCCGCCACAAGCGGCGCAGGCGCATGGCGAGACCACGCAAGCCAAGAGCGCGCTCACGCAAGGGCAGGCGCTGTTGCGCCGCGATCACGCCGATCAAGCGTTGCCGCTCTTCGAGTCGGCCTTGAAACTCTTCACCGACACGGGCGATCAGGTGGGCGCGGCGGCCACGCACGACGCGCTCGGCGACGTGTACCTCAGACAGGGACAATACGAACTCGCGTTGCCGCACTACCAAACGGCGGCCGATTGGTATCGCGCGCGGAACGAGTTGGCGAATGCCAACCTGATGTACGCCAAACTCGGTGAGGCTTACTATCTCGCCGGGCGCGCGGACGAAGCACGCGCCGCCTTCGCCTTGATCAGTCAGCAGGTCAAAGATAGTAACAAGCCAACCGGCGCGGGCGGCGGCAGTGGTAACAGCGACGGGCGGCGCGGCAACAGTAAAGGCGGCGCAATCACGTTTGCCGCCGTCAGCGCCGCGTTGCTGTCGGGTCTCGCCTGCGATGCGTTCAGAGTTAGTAAGAACGGCGGGCCGCAGACGCAACAGCCATCGGTCAATGATGCGCCGCAGAGTCCAAACGAGCCGCCCAACATGGGGCATGCGCCGAAAGGTCTTGACGGCATCGGGCGCATGGATTTGCGCGTGACCGACGATGCGGGCAATCCGGTGCAGAACGTCAAGGCGCAGCTTTCAACTGACCGGCCGAACGGCTTCCACTGCGACTGCGACAACGTGACTGACCAGACGGGTCGCGCGCTCATGAATCCGATCCACGTGGGCAAGCAACTCAAGCTAAAGGTGAAGGCGAACGGATACGACTCGCAAGAGATCGCCGTCGATCCGCAGGCGCTGTCGCAGCCTTATCGCATCAAGTTGCATAAGAAGGGCGGTGCGCCGTCATCGAACTCAGCGACGCAGTCCGCAGCCAATAACCTTAGTGCCATTTCCGCGCCCCGCGCCTGCTTCGATCTCTTCGCGCTCTATGCAAGTTACGTGGCCGGCGAGCATGGCCTCGGTCGCTTAGACTTCGAGCGCGGGCAACTCGCCGCCGCGCAGACGCATTTCGAGAACATGCTGGCCGCGAGCGATGGCAACGCGCCGACCGCAAACCTGTTGGCCGCGCAACTCTATCGGGCCGTCGCGCGCACGAGTCTCGGCGACATCGCGCTCAAACAAGGCCGCTACGCCGACGCCAGCAAACTCTACACGCAAGCGGCCGCAAGCGCGCAGCAGGACAACCGGCTTGAGCTTGCGTGGGCCGCCCAGCGTGGTCTCGGCCGCAGCAGTTGGTTGCAAGCTGACGAGACGCGCGATCCGCAGATCTCCCTTCGGCTGCGCGACGATGCGCGCAAGGCTTATCGCACCGCGCTTGATGAGATTGAAACACTCTTCGCCGGCAGCCTGCGCGCCGACGACGCGCGCACCAGTTTTCTGGCGCACACGAAAGATGTTTTTGATGAGGCCGCATCCGTGTCGGCTGAGATGGCGTTGACGGCCGCCGCGCAAGGGACGAGCAGCGCGAGCCGCCAAGCGCACGCAGCCGCTCCGGCGACAGCGTCGTTGAGCGGCCCGGCGCTCGCTTACGCGGTCGAAGCGTTTAGGATCACGGAAGAGGGGCGCGCCCGTTCGCTGCTTGATCTGTTGCGTGAATCGCACGCTGAGATCAGCGCGGGCGTGCCGGCTGATCTCCTACAGCGCCGCGCGGACAATCTCGCGCGCCAGCAGGAGATCGGCGCGCAACTCACGGGCGTGAGCGCGTCCAATGGTGTGCCCGATCAATCCCTCACGAAACTTGAAGCGGAATTGGCACGGCTATCGAGCGAAGCTGAAAGTTTAGAGAATAGCATCAGGGTCGCCAGCCCGCGCTACAACGCGCTCCAGCGCACGCAACCGCTCACGCTCGCGGAAGTGCAGACGCAAGTGCTGGACAACGACACGGTGTTGCTTGAATACAGTCTCGGCACAGAGCGCTCTTACCTGTGGGCTGTGACGAAGAACGACGGGTTGCGGCTCTATCGTCTGCCCGCGCGACAGAGCATCGAGCAACAGGCGGTCGCGCTGCGCGAACAATTGATCCCGGTGGGGCAGAAGCGCTCCATCGTGGAGTTAGCAGACGGCGCGCAACGCGGTCTCAAACTCGGCGGCCCGCAGAGCGCGCCCCAGAACGTGGAAGCTTACGCCGTGGCCGCGAGCGCGCTCTATAACAGCATCGTCGCGCCGGCTGCATCGTTGATCGCAGACAAGCGTCTGCTCGTCGTCGCTGATGGCGCGCTCAATTACGTCCCGTTCCAAGCGCTGGTCACGCAACCGACGGGCACTGACTTCGCCAGTCTGTCGTATCTCGTGTTGACGAACGAGATAGTCTATGCGCCATCAGCTTCGGTCGTGGCCGTCATACGGCAGCAGACACACGCGCAGGGTGGGCAGGGGCTATTGGTGGTGGCCGATCCTGTCTTCGACGCGAGCGATCCGCGTGTGAAGTCCAACGCCGGCACGATGCGCGGCGGAGCGGGACGGCTCGCGCTCACAAGCGCCATCGGCGACGTGGCCAGTTTGAAGATCGCGACATTGAAACTCGTGCGCCTCGAAGGGACGCGCACGGAGGCAGAAGGGATCGCACAGCTTGCGCGCACGTCGGGCGCGCCCGCCGACGTGTGGCTTGATCTGGACGCGAGCGAGGGCAACATAGAGCAACGTGACCTGAGCCGGTACGGCATGTTGCACATCGCCACACATGGCCTGCTCGACGCCGAGCGGCCGCAGTTCACCGGTCTCGCGCTCGCGCCTACGGGCGCAGGCGACGCGGACGGTTTCTTGCGCGTGGGTGAAGTTTTTAATTTGCGTCTGGGTAGCCCTCTCGTGATATTGTCTGCATGCGAGACGGGGCTGGGTAAAGAGAAACGCGGCGAGGGCGTCATCGGCTTGACGCGCGCGTTCATGTACGCGGGCGCGCCCACCGTCGGCGTCAGTCTCTGGTCTGTGGCCGACAAATCAACCGCCGAGTTGATGCCGGACTTTTACGGACGACTGCTCGCGCACCGGGCGACGGGCGCACCCGCGGCCCTGCGCGCCGCGCAGCAACAGATGATCGCGGGCAAGCACTACAGCGCACCCTTCTACTGGGCACCCTTTATCCTCGTTGGGGATTGGAAATAGAAGCGCGCGGCAAGGGCGTTGCGGCATCCAACCCGTGCTGTGGGTGCGTACCTTACCCGTGCTGCGCTCAGGTGACGCGGTGAAAAACGGGGGCAGCCGATGGGCGCGATTCTTCATCAGACGCAAGGGCCGGACATGTCCGGCGGATGCAAGCGAAAGTTACAGAGCGAATTGTTAGAGAACGGGTTGAGCGACCTTATCCCTCGCGCATAATGCTGTCACGCGCACGAAAGAGGCCGCACAGCCCGGTTGCTGAAGAGGACATTGATCATGACAAAACTGTTCACCCTATCGAGTCGTTTAATCGTCGGTGCGTGTTGCGCGTTGCTCTTGAGCGGCGCGTTGGTTGCGCTGTCTTTGGGCGCGCCCGCGGCACATGCCCAGTCCCCCGCTGCCGGCCAGGCACAGCCGAAGAAAAAGAAGTTGCCGCCGGGCGCACGCGGCTTCGAGCAATACGCGGGGCGCGATGCCTCGGACAAACTCGTCACCGGCGGAGCGACACGCGGTGTGCTCCCCGATTTGGCAGAGAAGCCTGATCCGGCGGCCGATGCGATCACGCATGGGGACGAAGCCTTCAGTCTGGCACTGGATAAGCAGCAGGACGGGCAGAAGCCGGAAGCGGCGGCGCAGTATAAGCTGGCGATTGACGCTTACAAGAAAGCGATCAGCTTGCAGCCAAGTAATTTCCGCGCCTACTTCAATCTCGGCTCGGTCTACGAGTCAATGGGGCAATTCAAAGAAGCCGCGGATGCTTATAAGCACGCGACCACGCTCACGCCCACGCCCTATAAAGATTATGACCCCGCGACCCAATTGCTGATGGCCTCCTTCGCGCTGGGCAACACCTTGGCCAGCGCTGGGCAACACACCGAGGCTATCGCCACGTTCCAGCAAATCGCCAAAAACCGTCCGACCGCGCCCACGCCGCTTTACAACATCGGGCTGTCTTACGCCGCGATGGGCAACCAGCCGGAAGCGATCAAAGCATTCCAGCAAGCACTCGATCTGTTCAAGAAACGGCTGGCCGATGATCCGGAATATCAGAACCCGACGTTCGCCCTGACCTACTACAATCTCGGCGTCGCCTACAGTAAGTCTGAACAGTACGCGCAGGCGGCCGAGGCGTTCAAGCAGGCGCTCGCGCTCGCGCCCGATCATGCCGAGGCGCACTACAATCTGGGGTTGGTCTATTACATGATGGACAACAAGGCTGGTCTCGCCGCAGAGCAGAAGGCGCTGCAAGCGTCCAAGCCGGAGTTGGCGAACGAGTTGGCCAAACTGCCGAAGCCGTAAGGCTCAGGTAGTTATAGCACCGCGGCGGACAGCTGTTCGTTCCGGCAAGTGGCGCACGTTCGCCGCGCAAGCGCTAACGTGCGCCGCAACAATTTTATGAAACAGGAGAGCCGATGATGAGAGTCAGTAGGTGGCTAGCGGTTCGTTTACTAAGGTGTCTGTGTCTCGCGCTCGTCGCTGCGTGCGCCGCATTGAGCGCGCCAGCAATTGTGTCCGGGCAAACCGCGCAGAAGCCGGTGCCAGACCAGCCGAAAATGGCGGCCGCCGAATTGGCCGAGGCGCGCAAGGTCGAGGCAGCGACAGACGCGCAAGGACGTTTGACCGCTGCCGGCGAGTTTTTTAAGAAGTATCCGCAGAGTACTCTGCGCCCGCAGTTGGCGCAACTCGTCGCGCAGAAGATTGACGAAGTGATCGACCCAGCGCAGGTGCTTGTCCTCGCTGACAGCTTCCGCGTCATCTTCAACCAGCCCGGCGAGGCTGACATGCTCAACGGCAACCTGCTGGGCGCGTATCTCAAAGCGAACCGCTTCGACGATGCTTTCAAACTCGCGAGTACGTCATTGGATAAAATGGCCAACCCGGTCGGCGCGATGATCGATCTGGTGCTGACGGCCAACGCGCAGGTGCGCCAGCAGAACACAAAGTTCGTGCCGCAGGGCATGCAGTATGCCGGGCGTGCCATCGAATTGATCGAGGCGAATCAGAAGCCCGCGGCCGTGGACGATGCGATGTGGGCCGAGTACAAGAGCAAGTGGTTGCCGCAACTTTATCAGTTGCACGGCTTCTTGTTGTATGCGAGCGGCGATGCAACAACAGCCCAGACGCGCATTGCCAAAGCCATCGCGCTCAACCCGACCGAGCCGTTCAACTATTGGCTGATCGGTAACATCAGGAACGCTATGTATCAAGCGTTGGTCGGGAAATATAAGGCTGCGACCGGCCCGGCGCAGGCGGACATGCTGAAACAGGCGCAGGCGCAACTCGATCAGATCATAGATGACTACGCCCACGTCGTTGCACTCTCCGAAGGCAACGCGCAGTTTCAAGCCATCCACGATCAAGCGATGCAGGACGTGCAGTCTTACTACCAGTACCGGCATAACGGCTCCGCCGATGGCTTGAAACAACTCATCGAGAAATACAAACAGCCGGCCGCGCCGAAGCCGTAAGCGCACGGCGCAGACAACACAGAACGAAGATGAAAAAACGACGGCGCGGTGCTTGCGATGCCCGCGCCGTCGTTGCGTTATTGCGCAACTCACTCGCTCTTTGTTTGTTCGCCGCCTTCCGCGCTACCCGGTTGCGGGCTGGCCGCAGGCTCAATGCCCGCCTGCTCTTCGAGCGGTGGCAGCACGGTGGCCGTCACGCCGCTAACCAATCCTGCGGCTGCGCCGGCCAAGACTCGGCGCACGATGCTCTTCTTTGCACCGCCTTTACGCTTCGCCGCGCCCTGCTTAGCGATTTTCTTGCCTGCCTTCTTCGCGCCACCTTTTTTAGCGCCGCCCTGCTTGGCCGCGCTTTTACTGCTCGCGGCTTTACCCGCGCCGCTCTTCTTGGCCGCGCTCTGTTTGCCGGCAGCCTTCTTGCTAACGCTCTTCTTGGCCGCGCCTTTCTTGGCCGCGCCCTGCTTGGCTGCGCTTTTCTTGGCTGTCGTCTTCTTGCTCGCCTTCTTCGCTGGCATGATCTACTGTCCTCCTTGTAATTGTTATACCTAGCTGTCGTGTATTCCTAATAAACTAATCACAGCCGGCATGCAAGAAAAACTTCACGCGGACACACATGGCGAAACGACGCCGGCAGAGAAAACGCGATAGCCGCGAAGCGTCTGCCCTGATAAACTCTAGCCCGCAACACAAACGTATGTGCGCGCCGGGAGCTATGCGCGGCCCTGCCCGGCTACTTCTCGACCCACGCCGCGCCGACAAGCAAGGGGCTAGAAAACATAATGCAACGCAGACAGATCACGCTGCCCGATGGTCGCTATCTAATTTTCTACACGTTCGCTGAGACCGCAGCCGACGAACCACGCGCCGCCGCTGCCCTTGACCGCGCGGCTGAACCAGCGCCCGAACCACAATCGCAGGCGGAGGAGGAGCGTCATGTCTGAGTTGCGCTGGCATCCGCTGCTCGGCGAATGGGTGGCGACGGCGACCGACCGGCAAGAGCGCACCTTTCTGCCGCCCGCCGACTTCTGTCCCTTGTGCCCGACTAAGCCCGGCGGCTTCCCGACCGAAATTCCCGCCGCGACTTACGACATCGTCGTCTTCGAGAATCGCTTTCCCAGCCTGCGTCCCGATCCGCCCGCGCCGGCCGTCGCCGGCACGGAGCTTTATCCCGTGCTACCCGGCCAAGGCGAGTGCGAGGTGATCGTCTATACACCGAACCATCAGGCGACGCTCGCGACCGAGCCGGTCGAGCAAATTGATAAGCTCGTGCAGGTCTGGACGGATCGCTTCGCGGCGTTGGGCGCACGCGACTACATAGATTACGTTTTCATCTTCGAGAACAAGGGCGAGGCCATCGGCGTCACGCTCCATCATCCGCACGGCCAAATTTACGGCTACCCATTCGTCCCGCCGCGCGTGTTGCGCGAGCTTGAGCAAGCGCAAGCACACCACGCGCAGACGGGCCGCTGTCTCTTGTGCGACATCATCGGCGCGGAACAGCTTGACGGGCGGCGCATCGTCGCCGCGAACGATTCATTCGTCGCTTACATCCCCTTCTTCGCGCGCTACCCTTACGAAGTTCACATCAGTGCGACGCGCCATCTGCAAGCCCTGACCGACCTGAGCCGGGACGAGCAACGCGCGCTCGCCGCCATCATCAAGCAGATCATCGCCGTCTACGACCGGCTGTTCGACATCTCGTTCCCCTACATGATGGTCTTGCACCAACGCCCGACCGACGGGCGCGCTTACGACTATTATCATTTTCACATCGAGTTCTATCCGCCGTTGCGCACCAAGACCAAGCTTAAATATCTCGCGGGCAGCGAGACCGGCGCGGGAATGTTCATCAACGACACGCTCGCCGAAGAGAAAGCGGCGGAGTTGCGCGGGCACGTTCAGCCCGTTGTGTGGCAGGCAGACACGAATCAAGATGGATCGAGCAATGGGCATGAGGGGAGCGAGCAAACGTGATTGACCGGGCACAACTGCGGCGTGCTTTTCAGCAGCTTTACCAGCGCGAGCCGCGTCTGTTTCGCGCGCCCGGCCGCGTCAACCTGATCGGCGAGCATACGGACTATAACGACGGTTTCGTGCTGCCGATGGCATTGGAGCGCGAGACGGTTGTCGCCGCCGCGCCGCGCCCTGACCGGCGCGTGCGCGTCCACGCGCTCGACTTAGATGAGCAGGCGGAGTTCGCTCTCGACGAGCCGGGACAGAAGCGACGCGGCATGTGGCTCGATTACGTCGAAGGCGTGGCGCAGGCGCTCATGCGGCGCGGCGTGCGGCTCGTAGGCTGCGACCTCGCGCTCAAATCGGACGTGCCCGCCGGCGCGGGACTGTCATCTTCGGCCGCGCTCGAAGTTTCGACCGGGTTGGCGCTCGTGTCGCTCGCGGGCGCGGCGGTTGATCGCGTGCAACTCGCGCTGGCGGGACAAGAGGCGGAGCATGTTTACGTCGGCGCAAACGTCGGCATCATGGATCAATTCATCGCGGCATTGGGCGAAACCGGGCACGCGCTCTTGATCGACTGCCGCGCGCTCACCACCACGCCCATCCCGGTGGACACGACGCACACGCTCGTCGTCATCTGCGACACGCGCGTCAAACACGATCTGGCCGCATCCGCGTACAACGAGCGCCGCGCCGAATGTGAACAAGGCGTGGAAATTCTGCGGCGCGCGGCGTTGCCGCACATCAGCGCGTTGCGCGACGTGTCGGGCGCGGAGTTTGCGCGTTATCAAGCGTTGCTGCCGGAGATTGTGCGCCGACGTTGCCGCCACGTCGTCACGGAGAACGCGCGCACGCTCGCTGCGGCCGATGCGCTCAAGGCGGACGAGCTCGCGGCGATGGGGCAGTTGATGTACGCGAGCCACGCATCGCTACGGCGCGATTATGAAGTCAGTTGTGCCGAGTTGGACGCGCTCGTCGAGATCGCGGCCGCGCGCGCGGACATTACGCTGGGGGCGCGCATGACCGGCGGCGGCTTCGGCGGTTGCACCGTCAACCTTGTGCGCCGCGCGGCGCTCGCGGAATTTAGCGCGACGGTTACGCACGAGTACGCGCGCCGCTTCGGGCACGAGCCGCAGATTTATGTTTCCGAAGCAGGCGCGGGCGCATTCGAGATAGCAGATAAAGCATGAAGCGCGCAGACTAACTACCTTAGCGGAGATGACGAGAGAGTGATGATGAGAAGACCTTTCCCCTTAACTTATGGGCAGCCGCCCGCACGCCGGCTATACGTTTTAATCTGCTGCTTGCTGCTAGTGGCCCTCTGCGTGAGTCTATCTGTTTCGTCGGGGGCGAGCGCGCAAGGGCCGAAGACGAGCGTGAAGAGCGGGCAGCGCGTGCCCCGGCTCGTCATACGCAATGCCATCGTCGTGGACGGCAACGGCACGCCTGCGTCGGGGCCGAAAGACATCGTGATCGAAGGCAACAAGATCGTTGAGGTCGTGCCGCTCGATCCGGTCGCCGTGCAAGCGGGGACGGCGCGCCGGCCGGCGGGGGATGCAGAGATTGATGCGACGGGCAAGTACGTGCTGCCCGGTCTGATCAACGCGCACGCGCACGTGCAGAACGAGCGCGCGGGTGTGCCGCAACCGCTCGACTATGAATTGAAACTCTGGCTCGCCTGCGGCATCACGACCGTGCGCGATCTGGCGAGCGACACGAAAATCACCTTGAAGTTGCGCGCCGAGAGCAACGCCGGCACAGTGACCGCGCCGCGCGTTCTCATCTATCCGAACTTCAATCAGAATCCCACGCCGCACAATGCGGAAGAGGCCCGCGCACGCGTCCGCGCGCTCAAGGCGA
>JANMAD010000238.1:0-4720 GCA_031359515.1 Acidobacteriota bacterium
GTTGCGGCTCTCAACCGCGCAGCGCGTGACGGATGTGGCGACGCTCGATGCGGAGTTCGACGCGGCGCGGGCGCGCGGCAACGAGGGGTTGATGTTGAAAGACCCGCGCTCCGCTTATAAGCCGGGCAAGCGCGGGCGCGAATGGTTGAAGTTGAAACGCGCGTTGGCGACGCTCGATGTCGTCGTCACGTCGGTCGAAGTCGGGCACGGCAAGCGGCGACATCTATTATCCGATTACACGTTCGCCGTGCGCCGCTCAGAGGATGAGCCGGAGTTGCTGAACGTGGGCAAGGCTTATTCGGGGCTGACCGATGCGGAGTTGGCGGAGTTGACCGAGTGGTTTCGCGCGCACACGTTGCAGGAGTTCGCGCACGGGCGCGTGCGCGTCGTCGAGCCGGCCGTCGTGCTTGAGGTCACGTTTGATCGCGTGCAGGCGTCCAAGCGACACAAGGGCGGCTATGCCCTCCGTTTCCCACGCATCCTCCGGCTGCGGCCTGATAAAAATGTAGCTGATATTGACACGCTCGCCGCGGTGGCGAAGCTGGCCGCGCCTGCCGCGCCCGATGAACAGACCGGTGGTTGAGTGCGGAGCAGACCGCACAGCCGGCGCGCTCTTCACCTACAGCCACGACCGCGTCCGCAGCGAAACGTCCTTCCACCAGAACCCGCGCGCCCTCCCCGGACTCAGCGCCGATCTAACGCTCGCCTACGTCGCGCCCAAGTGAGCGCGTCGGGGGCAGTGAGTTGCCCGCGCGTGCGGCACAAATCCAATGTGCTCGTGCCCCACGTAAGTTCCCGCTACAGCCAGCCATATTTAGAAGGAGTGATTGATGACCACGAAGAAGAAGCGGCGCGGCGCAAGTGTCAGCCGGCGCGACATACTGAAGACCGGCCTCGTCGCCGGTTCCGCCTTGATCCTGACTGCAAGGAAAAGCGGCGCGACGGCGCTCACTTGGGGTGGGTCTTGGAGCGGAGGCTGGGGGTCGTACCACTACAGCGACTATCGCAATGATCGCACCGTGCAAAGCCCCGCGACCACGCCCTTCGTGGAAACTCTCTTCATCCCGCCCGTGTTGCAGCCGGTCGCGCAACTGACGCCCACGGCCGGCGAGTTGCAAGCGCCCGGCGAGGCGACCCGGCCGGCGCATCAGCGTTGGAGCGAGTTTCTGCCGCAGAAGCTGTACGCGCTGCATGCGAACGAAGCGCCGTGGAGTTTCCACCGGGAACTGCCGACGCAGCCCGTGTGGGGCTACAACGGCACGAGTCCGGGGCCGACCATCAAGGCCAAGTACGGCGAGCCGGGCCTCGTGCGCATCTACAACGATCTACCTGCCAATCACGTCGGCTTCGGCATCCCCTCGATCATCACGCACCTGCACAACGGGCACACGGCGACCGAATCGGACGGCTTCCCCGCCGACTTCTATGCGACCGGTCTGTTCAAGGATCACCACTACGCCAATCTGCTGGCCGGTGGCGACGCGCGCGAAGCGCTGGGCACGCTGTGGTATCACGATCACCGCGTGGACTTCACCGCGCCGAACGTCTACAAGGGGCTGGCCGGTTTCTATCTCCTCTTCGATAGCGTGGACTCGGACAACGAGAACGACACCAACCCGACCGCGCTGCGTTTGCCGAGCGGCCAGTACGACGTGCCGCTAATCTTCACCGATAAGCTATTCGACGCAACCGGACAGTTATATTTCGATCAGTTCAACACGGATGGTTTCCTGGGCGACAAGTTCGCCGTCAACGGCAAGATTCAACCGACCTTCAAGGTCGCGCGGCGCAAGTACCGCTTTCGCCTGTTGGACGCCGGGCCGTCGCGCTTCTACGAATTCTTCTTGAGCAACGGGCAGTCGTTCACGCAAATCTCGAACGATGGCAACCTGCTGCCCGCGCCGCTCACGGCGCAGAGCGTGCGCCTCTCCGTGGCCGAGCGCAAGGACGTGATCATTGATTTCACCAACGTGCCCATCGGCACGAGCATCTATCTTGAGAACCGTTTGGAGCAGCGCGACGGGCAGAAACCGGAAGACACCTTGCTCAGTCAAGCGAACGCGCTGCCGGTCTTGCGCTTCGACGTGGATCGCGATCCGCCCACGCCCGACGCGAGCCGCATCCCTGCGACATTGCGCTCCCTGCCGCCCGTGAATCTGAGTGAGGTGGTGGCCACGCGGACGTGGACGTTCGATCAGCGCAACGGGCAGTGGACGGTCAACGGCCGCATCTTCGATTTCAACCGGGTGGACGCGCAGGTGAAGAAGGGCACAGCCGAGAAGTGGATCATCAGGAACAATGGTTATCGTTGGTCACATCCGATCCACATACACTTCGAGGAGTACCAGATTCTCTCGCGCAACGGCGCGTCGCCGTCGGCGCAGGAGCGTGCGCGCAAGGACGTGCTGGAGTTGCATCCGAACGAAGAGGTCGTGCTTTTCATCCGCTTCCGCGACTTCACCGGCCGCCATGTCATGCATTGCCACAACGCCGTCCACGAAGACCACGCCATGATGGTCAGATTCGACATCGTGCCGTAAGCCGAGCCGCCAGCGAAAGGGTATGAGCGATGAATAGACGAACTTTGTTGACGGGCCACGCTGCGCCGTGCGCGGCTGCGCACGCAAACCAGTCGCCGCCGGCCGTGGGGCCGCGCGCGAATTATTTCCCCAACGTCGAATTGCAGACGCACGAAGGCAAGACCGTGCGCTTCTACGACGATCTGATCCACGGCAACAAGATCGTTGTCTTCAACTTCATGTACGTGAAGTGCGAAGGCATCTGCATGGGCATGACGCACAATCTGGTGCAGGTACAGAAGCTCTTAGGCGCGCGGGTGGGGCGCGACATTTTTATGCACTCCATCACGCTCAAGCCGGAACAGGACAGACCCGCCGACCTCAAGATGTACGCCGACATGCACGGGGCGGGGGCGGGCTGGCTGTTCCTGACAGGCAAGGGCGATGACATTGAACTGCTGCGCCGCAAACTCGGCTTCAGAGACCCGAATCCTGTGTTCGACAAAGACGTGACGCAGCACCTCGGTCTCATCCGTTTCGGCAATGAGGCGATAGACCGTTGGGCGGCGTGCCCCGCGCAGGCGAACCCGCAACAAATCGTCAACTCCATCCTCTGGATGCAAGCCCCCAACACGCGCACCGGGACTTAAACCCGATGCGCCGCTAACTGTCACGACTTGCAGCTATCCGCATAACGATCACGGCCGCAACTGCAAACGGTAAAGTAAGTAAGGGCCGATGCGCTCGCCTGCGTCGCGCGTGTACCAACGTTCGAGATGGGCGAGGTCGAGTTGTTGGTCGGCGGCGAGGAGCAGATAGGCGAGTTGCGGGTGCGTGGCGCGTGTGCGGTCGAAGCGGGCGATGTAGTCGGCGTAGTTGCGGGCCTCGGCCGCGATCTCTTCGTCACTGACGGGTTTGTAGTTGAGGGTCAGCTTGGGGTTGGCGCGCTCCCAGCCGAAGATGGCGTAGTGGACGAAGCCCTGATGCTCGTAGTTGCGCACGAACTCGTCTGCGTCCACGCCGGAATAATACAGATACTGAAAGAAACGCTCCTTGTTCTCCGCCACCGTCACGCCGGAGAAGACGAACATGTGTGGGGCCCACAAGACGGCCTGCGGCGCGACCATCGGCAGATTGTCCGCCCGCGCGATGTCCGGCGTGAAGACGACCGCGTGCGGGTTAGTCGCCGCGCCCGTCTTGTCGTCATAACCTCGCAACGCGATCTCGCGCAGACGTTGCGCCACGGGCCGGGATTCGTCGCGCACCACGTTCGCCGCCGCGAATCTGCGCGTCGCGATCCACGTCTCGCCTGCGCCCCAGCCGAAAGTGATGTAGGCGATGGCCAACACGAAATAGAGCGGCAGTCTGCGTGCTGCCGCGCGCATCCCGCGCCAGAGCAGCGAGGTGGTGAGCGCGGCGGCGATGAGCGTCATGTAGTTCGCTACGAACTGCTCGTAGTGCATCGGTTGCAGCGAACGACCCGTGATGATCTGTTGATTGAACAGCACGAACGGGAGCACGGCGAACGCGAGGGCGCAGAGCACGCGCGCGTCATGCCAGTCGAGCCGTTTGCGTTTTAGCCCGATGATGAGCGCGCCGAGAACGACGAGCGCGCACGCTTCGATTGAGCGCCAGAGATCGGGCGCGTGTGTATTGACGAGCGCCTGCACCACGTCCATCGTCGGGGCGCGGTGCGCGAGCAAACGCATGTATGGGACGAGCGCGGCGACGGCGATTGCGCCGACGAGCGCGAACGAGGGCAAACTCTGTCGCCAACCGGCCGGCTTGAACACTAGCCACAACAGCGCGAGCAGCGTGAGCCACGCGGCGGCGGCCGTCCACAAATAAAAATAGCCATAGACGCAGACCGCGAAGCATGCGCCCGCGCCGAGCGCGCACGAGAGCCGGCGGCGGCGCGTCAACGAATTGAGCGCGAGCCACACGAGCGGGAAGAAGCCGATGAAGAAAGGGAACGGCGCGGCCGGAATGTAGCGGCGCAAGAAGGGCAGATATACGTAAGCGGTCTCTTGCCCGAGCAGCGCGCGAACAAGCCCGTTGCCCGACAGCAGTATGCCGAGACAGAGGACGAAGGGCACACACGCCGCCGCCGCGCGTTCGTCTTCAGTTAGCAGTGCGAGCAACCAGAAGAGCGCGAGCGCAGTGCTGAAAGCGACGAGCGCGGAGAGCAGGATAAACGTGGT